>DAVZGU010000218.1:0-4460 GCA_052274215.1 Clostridium sp.
AATCTTATAGAATAACCATTCCTTGTAACAAACAGCATTTCGCTATCTCCAGTGGTTATTGCAGCTCCAATTAGTTCATCATCTTCTCTTAAATTTATTGCATTTAAACCATTCTTTCTTATAGCAGCATATTTATCAAGTGATGTTTTCTTAATTAAGCCATGTTTTGTTCCCATTACAAGATAATTATCCTCTGGGAATTCTTTAAGACATATAACTGCTTGAATCTTTTCATCGCTAGCTAAAGGTATAATATTTATCAAGTTTGTTCCCTTAGCTGTTCTTCCACCTTCTGGAATCTCATATGCTTTTAATTTAAATGATTTTCCTTTGTTTGTGAAGAATAAAATATTATTATGAGTAGTAGTGGTAAAAATATGTTCCACAAAATCATCTTCTTTTGTAGTAACACCTTGTATCCCTCTACCCCCTCTTTTTTGAGCACTATAAGTATCAGCTGGAAGCCTCTTTATATACCCTGCATGAGTTAGAGTTATTACAATATCTTGCTCTTGAATCAAATCTTCCTCATCTAAGCTATATGGATTTTTCTCTATTGATGATCTTCTAGTATCACCATATTTATTTCTAACTTCTATTAACTCATCCTTAATTATGTTTAATAATACTAATTCATCTTCTAAAATTCCTTTTAAATAATTAACTGTTTTCATTAATTCATTGTACTCATCTTCAATCTTACCTCTTTCAAGACCTGTAAGTCTTCCAAGTCTCATCTCAACAATAGCGGTAGATTGTTTTTCAGATAAATTAAATGCATTTATTAAACTTTCTTTAGCTTCACTAATTGTCTTTGACGCTCTTATTAAACGAATTACTTCGTCAATATGGTCTAGCGCAATCTTAAGCCCTTCTAAAATATGAGCTCTTGCTAGTGCTTTATCAAGATCAAATTGAGTTCTTCTCCTTGTTACATCTTTCTGATGTTCTAAATAATAAGTTAGAACTTGTTTTAAATTTAAAGTTTGAGGTTCGTTATTTACAAGAGCTATCATTATAACTCCAAAAGTATCTTGCATTCTAGTATGTTTAAATAACCTATTTAATACTATATTAGGGTTTGCATCTCTTTTTAGTTCTATAACAACTCTCATACCTTCTCTATCTGATTCATCTCTTAAATCTGATATTCCATCTATTTTCTTATCTTTTACTAAATCTGCAATACCTTCTATAAGTTTTGCTTTATTAACTTGATAAGGTAATTCCGTTACTATTATAGTATTTCTACCTTTATTCTCTTCAATGTCTGTTTTAGCCCTTACAAGTATTCTTCCTCTTCCTGTTTCATAAGCACTTTTTATTCCCGCTCTTCCTAAAATAATTCCACCTGTAGGAAAATCTGGACCTTTTATTTTTGTCATTAAATCACTTATAGTAACCTCTGGGTCTTCGATAACCATGAGCACTCCGTCTATAACTTCTATCAAATTATGTGGAGGTATATTGGTTGCCATGCCTACTGCAATTCCTGTTGATCCATTAACTAAAAGATTAGGGAATCTTGAAGGCAGCACTGATGGTTCTTTTTCTTCTCCATCAAAGTTAGGAATGAAATCTACTGTATCTTTATTAATATCTCGAAGCATCTGAGTTGTAATTTTGCTCATTTTAGCTTCTGTATATCTCATTGCAGCTGCCCCGTCACCATCTACAGAACCAAAATTTCCATGACCATCGACCAAAATACATCTTTGTGAAAAGTCTTGAGCCATTCTAACGAGCGCTCCATATACTGCAGTATCACCATGTGGATGATACTTACCTAAAACATCTCCTACAATTCTTGCGCACTTTCTATATCCCTTCTCTGGTGTTAACCCTAGTTCATGCATAGAGAATAATATCCTTCTATGAACAGGTTTAAGTCCATCACGTACATCTGGAAGAGCACGACTTACAATAACACTCATAGCGTAATCTATATAAGACTTTTTCATTTCGTATCTTATATCAATAGGTAAAATTTTTCCCTGATTATTAATCATGTTACACCTCTTTAAACAAAATATTTTAATGTCTAACTATATATCTAAGTTGAGCACACCTTTAGCATTTTCTTGTATAAACTCTCTACGAGGTTCTACTTTATCACCCATAAGAATAGTGAATATTTCATCTGCCGCCATTGCATCCTCTACATGGACCTGAAGCAGAGTTCTCTCCTCAGGGTTCATTGTTGTATCCCAAAGCTGGTTTGGATTCATTTCCCCAAGACCTTTGTATCTTTGTATATCGGTGTTACTATCTTTTCCACCCAATTCCAAAAGTGTCTCTTCAAGTTCTTTTTCGGTATATACATAATGCTCTTTTTTGCCTTTAGAAACCTTGAATAGTGGAGGTTGAGCTACATATACGTGTCCTTCTTCTACTAATTCTTTCATGTACCTATAGAAAAATGTTAGTAATAAAGTTCTAATATGTGCTCCATCTACGTCCGCATCTGTCATAATAATAATACGATCGTACCTTATTTTTTTTACATCAAAATCCTTCCCTATACCAGCACCAAAAGCAGTTATCATAGCCCTAATTTCTAGAGATGCGAGCATTTTATCAATTCTTTGCTTTTCAACATTCATTATTTTTCCTTTAAGAGGAAGTATAGCTTGGAATCTTCTATCTCTACCCTGTTTTGCTGAACCACCCGCTGAATCACCTTCCACCAGATATATTTCGCATTCCATAGGATCTTTTGAAGCACAATCTGATAATTTACCTGGAAGTGTAGTACTTTCTAATACTGACTTTCGTCTTGTAAATTCTCTTGCTTTTTTTGCTGCTTCGCGAGCTCTTGCTGCATTTAATGCTTTATCAATTATGTTTTTACCGAGTTGTGGGTCTTCCTCTAGAACATTACTGATAGCCTCACCAACTATACTATCAACTATGCCCCTTACTTCACTATTACCAAGTTTAGTTTTTGTTTGACCTTCAAATTGAGGATCAGTAAGCTTTATAGATATTACTGCTGTAAGACCTTCCCTTACATCTTCACCTGATAGATTTTTATCATTTTCTTTTAAGAAACCAAATTTTTTAGCATAATCATTTACTACTCTTGTTAATGCGGACTTAAAACCAACTAGGTGTGTTCCACCTTCTACAGTATCTATATTGTTAGCAAATGAAAATATATTTTCTGTATATGTATCGTTGTATTGTAAGGCTATTTCAACAACATAATCATCCTTATTGCCTTCCATGTATATGGTCTCATGAATTGTTCCTTTATTTCTATTCAAATAATCTACAAAAGATTTTATTCCTCCCTCATACAGGAAATCTTGCTTTTTCTCTTCTCGTTCATCTTCAAGGGTTATTCTTAAACCTTTATTTAAAAAGGCCAACTCTCTAAGTCTTTGAGACAAAGTTTCGAAATCAAAATCAATTTCTTCAAAAATTTCCGGATCAGGGGTAAAGAATACTTTTGTTCCATGTTCTTGCGTTGTTCCTATATTTACAAGCGTACTAGTAGTTTTGCCCTTTGAAAAAGTTTGTTTCCATACTTTTCCATCAACTTTAACTTCTACTTCACAAATCACAGATAATGCATTAACTACAGATGAACCAACACCATGAAGACCACCTGATACTTTATATGCTCCACCACCAAATTTACCGCCTGCATGTAGTACAGTCATTATAACTTCTACAGTAGGTATTTTCATTTTATGATGCATTCCTACGGGCATACCACGACCGTCATCTATAACAGTTATAGAATTGTCTTTGTGTATAATTACATTAATATTCTTACAAAAACCTGCTAAGGCCTCGTCAATACTATTATCTACAATTTCATAAACTAAATGATGAAGACCCCTAATGCTAGTGCTACCTATATACATACCAGGTCTTTTTCTTACTGCCTCTAATCCTTCAAGTACTTGTATTTGACTTTCGTCGTAAATATTATTATTTTCCATGTATATCCTCCTAACTTACTCTAAAGCGCATAATATACAGTTTCTGTTCTTTTGCATAAAGTTGAAGATGATATTGGTGATATATATATTTTACTTTTTTTATCTACCTCTGCAATTACAAAAGATTTAGCAATATTTTTTGTTATCCGCTCTACAAAACCATCTTCTTCGGCCATTCTTAAAAATTGGATAGTGTCCGAGCTATACATAGTAGTTTCCATGTCAAATATACCTATAATGTCTTTTATAGGCACTACTACATTTTCCCCTAAATGTAAAAACATATAATATCCTCCTCGATAATACATTCTACTCTATTTGAGTCTATGTTATTTCTTTTAACTCACCCGACATAACTTCAAATATCTTGCTTTCTGAGTTTAAATATTTTCTTATATCATTAATTCCGGTGCATGTAATTAACGTTTGAACTTCTTTTATAGATTTTAATATATATTCTTGCCTTTTTGTATCTAATTCAGACAAAACATCATCAAGTAATAATACTGG
>DAVZGU010000219.1:0-4412 GCA_052274215.1 Clostridium sp.
CCTTGGCCACCAAGAACTAGAATAATTGCAGATGCAACAGATGCAAGCGCTGCATCGGGTGCTACGGCAGCACCTATGTTTGCCCAACCTAAAGCAATCATTTGAAGAGTACCACCTAAAATTAGGCATGGTAATAAGTTACCTGTAACTAAGCCGATTAACGTACAAGCAATTACTGGTTGGTGGAATTGAAATTGATCCAAGATACCTTCCATACCAGCTAGAAATGCCACGATAACGACTAATATCATTTGGATTATATTTATATCCATGATTATTAATCCCCCTTTTTCATTTAAATAGTTAGATTATTTTAATTTATTTAATTCCGCTTGTGCTTTTTTAAGGATTTCGTTCATATTTCCCTTTGAATCATTAGGAACTTTACGAACATCAAAAGTAAGTCCAGCTTCTTTAAGCTTCTTGAAGGTATCAATATCATCTTGATTAAAAGAAAGTACTTTGTTTGGCTGAACTTTTCCTACAGCGTGAGCCATAGAGCCAATATTGATTGTCTTAAGTGGTACTCCACCTTCTACTGCGCGAAGTACATCTTGTGGATTTTCAAAAAGAAGCAATGCACGTTGTCCGCCAAACTGTTTATCATTTTTTGCAAGTTTAATCATTTGACTAACTGGAATAACGTGAGCTTTAACACCCGGAGGAGAAGCTTGCGTTATCAGTTTACTACGGAGCTCATCTTTGGCTACTGCATCTGATACTACAATAATTCGTGTAGGTAGCACATCTTTTGTCCAAGCAGTAGCTATTTGTCCATGAAGTAAACGAGAGTCAATACGAGCTAATACATATTCGAATGATCCAGGTGCACCTGCATTAGATTGATGAGCTGACGCTCCAGAAGATTTACTATTATGTACTGGTTCTAATTCTTCGGGCTTAACTTTAATCCCTTCTTTAGCTGAGTTTAAAATAAAAGTTGCAATTTCCTGTGCAGATTCCATTGAAGACCGTGCAGAATAAGCCTCAATCACCATTGGTAGATTCATACCAGTTACGATTGCCCATTTGTCTTTATGTTCTTCAAATAGACTATTCGCTTGGTTGAATGGTGTGCCACCCCAAAGATCAACTAAGATTAAAACCTGATCTTGGTTATCAAAGGATGATATTGCGTCTTTCATTTTTGCTTTAAGATCATCAGGTCCTTCACTAGGCATCAGCGTAACAGCCTGTACGTTTTCTTGTTCTCCGAAAATCATCTTACCAGATTGCAAGATGCCTTCAGAAAATTCTCCGTGACTAGCAAGAATAATTCCTACCATCTTTATACCTCCTATTTTTTATTTGTTACAATAAAATCTATAAAAAGTTTTTAAAACTTGTAACCAAAATTAATAATTTATAGTTTTGACATTAAATCTACTTTTGAATCTGAAGAAATTCTTCTTATTTCTAGTTCAATGTGTTTTTCATTTAATTTTCTAAAAGCTTTAATATCGGTATCATTTACTGATACAGTACTAGTTATTTGTTCCTTTCCTTCTTTAAATGACATACCCCCAATATTCACACTCTTTATGGCTACTCCACCTTCAACCATTCTTACAACATCAGTTGGATTATTAAATAGGAATAGCACTCTATCATCTTGATATTTTGGGCTATTATAAGCTCTTATTGCCTCATCAATTCCTACAACACTTGATTTAATTCCTGGAGGTGAAACTTGCTCTAAAAGTGTCTTTCTAATTAAATCCTTTGCTACATCATCATTACATACAATTATCCTCTGACATTTTGTATATTCTGACCAAATTCTTGCTACTAGACCATGTATTAACCTGTCATCAATCCTTGCTAGAGAAATTTTCATTTAACAATCCCTCCTCTTCATTACTATTTTTTAGAGTTTCTTTAAAATACCTGATTCTAAGACGTCCTGAATTAGAGAAAACTTAACGGTTCAAGAACTTACTCAGATCGTTTGAAACACTTTATTTAACATCCATTAATATAGCAATTATCGTGCCAAATTAGTGTATCAAACAATATGGGAACCTGTAACCTCTTTAAAATCAAAGGCACATGATGTCCATAATTTTATTTATTTTTTATTACTGATACACTATTTTTTGATTCTGATACTGTAACATTGGCACAGGCTTTTTAGCCTTTATAGGTAAGCGTTTGTTTTATGACCACTCTCTCATTGGCGCAGCCAATGTGGAACGTTAATTTAATTATAAACATATTGGTAAAATTCGAATTCATATATTTTTTTCTAATCCACTTGTAAAATTTATTAATACACTAATTATCTTAAGTGAATTTAAAAATGTTAAATACTTATTTAAGCTATCTTACCAAAAATCTCTAATTACTATGTCTTCCTCTTTAATCTTTAAGAACTCTAACCTTTTCTACAAATTCAAAAAAATTCTTATTTACAAGTTTAAGTATTTTTTCTCTATCCTTAACACTATGTTCTTATTATTTTTATAAAAACATTTAAGATGAATATTAATGTCCACAATTATAAATCTTTTTATATATTCAGAAGTTGCACCCTCATCCTTTAAAATAGCAATCTTATCTTCTATTATTTTATATAAATTAAAAGTCGGCTCATAAGAATCCTGATCTGTTAGAGCTTTATATTCTTGTGGAGTCACTACAAGCTCATTATCAAGATACCTAGATAACTCTTCTACTTCAGATTTTTTTTTGTTTAAAGAGAATAGACCATTTTTTATATCTGATGGTAGAGATTTAAAATCTATTTCAATGAAGTCTTTATTATCTATACTATTTAAAAAACCAGTAGCACAAATTAATTGTATATTAGATTTCATCTGCCCAATATTCCCATAGGAAACACTTCCTATAATTGCTTTTACAGCCTCATCATCAACTTTTATTTTTTTGTTTACTCTATGAGCTTCATTTGTTAAAAGAAGTTTTACTATATTAAAATTATCTTTACAAGATCTTTCTTCTAAAGAAGGAAGTGAGATAACTACAGGAATTCTTCTTACAAATGGTTTCAGAAGCAATGATGCAGGATCGTCTGTTGTTGCTCCTATAATAAGAGCTGTATATTTTATATTTCTTTCAGTTTCCCCAAGTTTATTATATGTTCCAGTATACATAAAATAAAAGATCATTTTTTGGACCTCAGGTGGTAGACTATGAATTTCATCAAGAAATAGAATTCCTCCATTAGCTTTGGCTACAAGGCCTTCTTTCTCTACATCTGCTCCTTTAAAAGCACCTTTTACATTGCCAAATAAGCGTGATAACAGAAGCTGATAATTGTTATAATAATCTGCACAATTAACTAAAATAAATGTAGCCTTTTCGTCTATTTTTTTAACATAGATTGCGTATTTATACATTATATTAGCAAATAAAGTTTTACCAACTCCAGTCGGACCTACAATAAGTGTATTAAGTCCACTTGGTGTAGATGAAATGGCAGCTTTAGCTTGCTCTATATGAGTTCTTAAACTAGTATTATATTCAATAAGACTATCAAAAGGATTTTTCTTAAGTTCTATAATTTCATGAAAGCTATTTAATTTTAAAGGTCCTGATTGTATTTTATAACCTAAAAGCTTCTCAATAGTTTCTCTACACAAAAATAATACAGGTCTACCTTTTATTTTTATTATCTTTTCTTCTCTAAATAATCTGTTTAACTCTAGGCTTACATTGTTTCTTATCATAGATAGACCTTTAGCTATCTCCTCAGTGCTAAACCCTCTGCCAGACTTAATATCTTTTAAATGTAAATTTTTAGATTGTTCAAACATGTAGCTATACAATTTATCAATTCTTTTCATACTATTTACCTCATTTACAATAAATTAATTATTCAAAACAAAACCACTTATTATTATAATAAGCTTTGGGACAATGTTCTACTCCCTTTGGAATAATAAACATTTCATCTTCAAACAACTCAATATTTTTATCTCTTAATTGTATAGTTAAATGACCTTTGTAAAGAATAAATAACTCGTCTTGGTAATCATGCGTATGCCATTTTGTTTCACCTATTCCTTTAGCAAGTTTAAATAATTGACCATTGGCTTCACCGATTATTTTCTGAGACCAAAGTTCTGTAATAGATTTAAGTTCTTTACGTATATTAACTTTCTCCATGGGACACTACCTCCATTTATTCATTTTTAAATTATTACCTTGCGGTTATTCTTTTCTTCTCAAACTAGTTAGCAACATGAATTGACTTATTATTAGTTATATTAATAATCTATATCATAACATATTAAAACATCACGAGCAGCGATACTCTCTTCTCTTATGAATTTCGCGAAATAGATTGTTTAGTTTAGTTGAAACAATCTTCATAAACCTTATTATGAGTGTAACAATTTTTTTTGGTTAAGACAATTGGGTTAAAAATAATTATTTTATATAAGTAACAT
>DAVZGU010000220.1:0-4410 GCA_052274215.1 Clostridium sp.
ACATACCAAATGATTGTAAAAATCCTACGTGTCCATCTACTGTATTGTCTTTAACACCCTGTATAAATACTTCTGGTTTTAAGCCAATACCTTGCTCAACCATAACTGCCTTGCCAAAGCAAGCTAGATCATTAACTCTAGTAGCCTTTATGCTATCAACTGTATCGGAAACTCCTGTAAGCATTATTGCAACTAAATCCATTATAAATCCAGGATTTACTCCAGTTCCTAATATTGAAATCTTATTTTCTTTAGCAATTCTATCCATTTCATCTGATAATTCTGGATCTAACGCTCTTGGGTAGGACATTTCCTCAGCGGTTGTTACAATATCCATACCAGCTTCTGCTGCCATTTTTATTAATGGAAATACAACTTTTGTAAATGAAGCTGTAGCCATAAGGCAAACATCTGCGAAACCCTTCTTTATAACATCTTCAGAGTTTTTTGTAACGATGCAAGAGTTATCTTCATTTGCTTCAACACCTAACACTTCATAAAGTTTTTTGCCAACTTTACTCGGATCCATATCAATAGCACCTACGATAGTAAATCCTTTTTTGCTTAATACCATTCTAGCAATACCGCTTCCCATTGAACCTAATCCCCAAACTACAACTTTTACTTTATTTCTCATAATATTTTCCCCCTCTAATTTTATATTTTAATCTATACATTTTAAACTGCATATTAATTAATTATTGTAATACTTCTCAACATATGGAGAAGTCATTGCTGCAAGCAAACATCCATAATCTATTTTAAAATCTACTATATCTCCAACTTTTAGCTCTTTTTTACTATCAGTTACATCTAAAATTAGATGGTCACTACTTGCACCAAAAATGCTTATATCTGCGTCCAAAGGAATTAAGCCTTCAACTCTTATATCTTGTCTTCCAATTGCTATAATAGCTCTTTTTCTTGTTCCTTTATCTTCAAAATGAGGCTTATTACCAAAAGCATCCATTCCTATAGTACCTGTTGGCACTGTTGGTTTACTCTTGATTTCAACTACCTCACCACTAAGTATAAAAGCATCTTCATAGCAATTAGGTACTGCAAGTCCAAAAGAAGTTTCTCTACCAAGAACTATTGATTCTCCAATTCTAAGCTGATTTATTTCTTCTGGCATAGTATCATTAATAACCATATATAAACTACTAGAATTTCCTCCTGAAATTATAGGTAAACTTAAACTAAAGTTTTTTTCTATATCTAATTTTAACTTTATAAGATTACCTAAGTTTTCTGTGTCCGGAATTACCCCACCATAACAAGTAACATTGGTTCCAAGTCCAATTAAATTAATATTATCTAATTTTACTATTTTACTCACAATGGAAGCTACATCATCAATCAATACGCCTTCCCTTAAATCTCCTAAATCTACCATTAGTATAATGTTGTGAATTTTATTTAAATATTTTGCAGCTGCTCCTAGCTTCCTAATTGTGTCTATCTCTGAATTTAAGCTGCAATCACAATACTTCACAACTTCATATGCTTCACTTATCATTGGAATTCTAAGCATCATCTTTTTACAATTCAAATCTTTTAGTTTTTTTAAATTTAATATTCTAGAATCCGCAACCTCTGTCACTCCAGCTCGTAGTATAGCTTCTACAATGGGCTTTTGTGCACAAAACACTTTAGTTACCGAGGCAACATCTATATGCTTTTTATTACACATTGCTAGGACTGTTTTTACATTGTGTGTTACTTTTTTCAAATTGACTTCCACACAAGGATAATTTTTTTTCATATAGATAATCCCCTTTTTCTAAACTTAATTGCTGTCTTCATCAATTTCCATATCCTTTGTTATCCCTAAACTTTGAATTAATAACGCTGTTGCCACTTCTTTATTTTCTCTACTTAAAACCCCTGCACAAGCCATAATATAGTTTTTATCTAGAAGCACTTTAGCACCTTTTTTAGGTAGCATTGTAACCTCGTCTTTTAAGTGTCTTATTTCTAGTAGCAAGTCCTCTCCCCTAGGAAGCCTTGTAAGCGCCCCTCCAGTACCTATTATATATTTAACCTCAGATAAATCCTTACCATAAGCCACAAAACCACTTTCACCATCATATTTTCTTTTTATAAATCCTACATGCCTATCTATTGAAACAGATATAGCTTTTTTCGTTAGCAGGCTGCTTGCATTTATATCATCAATATCTTCCGGTATAGGTTTTATGTGCAACTTTATATATTCCTTAGTATATTCACCTAGATCCCGCGAGTCAAGTAAATCTATTACATTTTTGCTGTTAATAAAAACTCCAAGATCTCCTTCTACAGTCCTTTTAGCCTTTGGTTCAGGATTTATTAGCATATCTAGAACTACACTACTTCCCTCTGTAACAGAGTGTACATCTGTGGTAGCCCCTCCTACATCAAAAACTACTAAGTCTCCTATCATATCATATAAAAGTTTTGAACTTTCCATAACTGCTCCTGGAGTTGGCATTATGCTTCCATTCACCATTTCTTTTATTTTATTCATTCCAGGTGCTTTTACAATATTTTTTTCAAAGGCTTCTTGTATTATTTTCCTTGCAGGTTCCACATTTAACTCGTCTATACTTGGATACACATTGTCAATTAAATAAAGTTCTTGACCTTCAAATATCTCTTTTATTTCTTCCCTATTTTCGATGTTTCCACAATATACAATGGGTTTGTTATATTTTTCTTGGCTTATAAGTTCTGCATTATAAAGAGAGGTTTCCCTTTCACCATAGTCAGTGCCTCCAGCAATCATTATCATATTGGGGTTTATATCATGTATTCTCTTTAGATCACTTTTTCGCATCTTACCAGCAGTAACCATTTTTATGATACCGCCAGCACCAAGAGCTGCTTCTCTAGCAGCCTTAACAGTCATCTGCTGCATAAGTCCGTGAACAGTTATTCTAAGTCCCCCTGCAGCACTAGAGGTCGCTAACATCTTTTCCCATGTAATTGGTTCTCCAATTTGATTTTCAATATCTTTAACTGCATTTTTTAATCCTATAGTTACATCACCATCTATTACTGTGGTACAGCTATTACCTTGAAAAGGCATATCTACAATAACCTGTCCCTTATCATCATAGTATACATTAAAAGCTGTAACCAGAGTAGTTGTGCTACCTATTTCAGCAACAAGATAATCTACCTTCACAAGTAATCCTCCCTTTTATTCTTCTACTTCTTCTTCATTATCAGGCAAACCCATTAACCTTTTGATTATGAAGGATGCAACAGCGGTACCATTTGATCCACGTCCAAATCCAACATCCATACCATTTGCTTTAGCTATTTCATCAGTTACTTGTGTACCACCAGAAACAAGTATAATCTTATCCCTTACTCCTTTTTCTATGCAAAGATCACTAAGTTTTTTCATGTTCTTTGTATGAACATCGTTGTGGCTAATTATTGTACTACACAATATAGCTTGAGCTTTTGACTCTATAGCTGCATCTACTAGTTTTTCTATTGGGCATGAAGTTCCAAGGAAAATTGCTTCTATACCAAATCTTTCAACTCCGCCATGTTTAATATCAATAACTTCGCGAACTCCAACAGAGTGTTCGTCTTCCCCAACAGTTGCTGCAACAACTTTAAGTGGATGTTCTTTCACATAATCTTTCATTTGTTGATCTGTTAGTGATTTTCTTCTCTTTGGAAGAACTAACTCATCACGTTTTACAGGTGTGAAATCACATACGCCTTTAATTTCCACAAGGGTTCCCTCAGCTTTTTGTAACACTTGTTTGTGAATAATTTCTACGTTTTTCAAATTCATTCGAATGCCCATTTCAAGTGCTGCTGCTTCACTAATTTGTTCATTTTCTGGGATACATAAAGTTATTTTTACATACCCATCTTTAGCCCATTGGACTTCAGGAATTACAGTACCATCTTCTTTAACTTTTTCCATTCTCTTAAATACATTGTCATTATCATCTAGTTCATCAATATATTGAATTTTGGAATGGTTACATAATGTACATTCATCTATTGCATCGCAAGGTTTTTTATATTCTTTTGGAACATTATTGTATCCAAAATGACCACAAACTGGTGCAAAATAATCTGATTCTCTTTTTACAATTGTTCCGACAGCGTCTCCGCCAGCAATCTTTCTTGCAATACCATCATCATTTCTTTCTGGATATTGACCAGAATCAATAAAGAATCCTGAATCAACCGCTTTAAAGTATCCACCAACTTCAAGTATTTCCTCAAAGAACAAAATAGCTCTTTCTTGAATTTCTCTTGCCTTTTCTGGTAAATATCCTGTTTTCTTAAGCTCTATCATGTCCATTAATCCATCCATACCTATAAATGCCTGTTTAGCTGTGTTTATAGCATGAATATTATTATAATGCCAAGGAACATTACGTCCTTCATCTGGAG
>DAVZGU010000221.1:0-4403 GCA_052274215.1 Clostridium sp.
TTGCTTGCATACTTGGGTTTACTACTTCTACTGCACAAACTACTGCTACTTTTGGAAGTTCAACACCACAAGCTTTTGCTACTGCTACTGAATTGTTTATTATACCTTTTTTTTCTTTTAATTCTGGATACATATTAAAGGCAACATCTGTTAAAAATATCAATCTATCATAACCTGGTATCTCAAATACTGCTACGTGTGACATTAATTTACCAGTTCTGAGTCCTACTTCTTTGTTCAATACAGCTCTTAAGAATGTGGCCGTTTCTACGAGTCCTTTCATAAGCATATCAGCTTTTCCTGAGGATACAATCTGAACTGCAGTTAATGATGCTTTTTTAACATCTTTCTCATCTATAATTTCAAACTCTTCTGCATCCATTCCTATGTTTTTAGCAATAAATATTATTTTTTCTTTATCCCCTACTAGTATTGCATTTGCTATACCATTTTTCTTAGCATCGCGTACAGCCTCAAGTACTGGTTCATCCTGTGCTACAGCAACTACTACAGTTTTCATCCCCTGTGCCTTTGCGGTGTCTAATATTTTATCGAAAGTTTTACTCATTAGATTACACTCCTTCTACTGTCTATTTTAACTCTTCCTAGTATATTTTAACATATTTCGTAAATGGAATTCAGCATTTGAAAATTTTTTTTATGCAGGCTTCCATTTTTTCATTATACTTTCTGCTGTTTTTAATCCATCAACTGCCGCAGAAATTATTCCACCTGCATATCCCGCTCCTTCTCCTGCTGGGTATAATCCCTCTAGAGATATGCTTTGTAATTCCTCATTTCTATCAATTCTTACTGGCGCCGATGTTCTTGTTTCAATACCAGTCATAACTGCGTCTTCTCTTGCAAAACCCTTTATCTTATAATCAAATTTAGGTAAAGCCTCTTTTATAGCATCCGTTACATAACTAGGCAAACACCCAGTAAGATCAGCAAATTTATATCCCGGGGTATAGCTTGGTTTTATGCCGCCTATTTTGTTACTGTCTATTCCTTTAAGGAAATCTCCAACTAATTGCACCGGTGCATTATAGTTTGATCCTCCAATTTTATATGCTAGGGCTTCATAATGCCTCTGAAACTCAATACCAGCAAGTGGGCTATCTGATCCGAAGTCTTTAGGACCTACAGATACTACTACAGCTGAGTTTGCATTAACCTTATCTCTCTTATATTCACTCATGCCATTTATTGCAAGGCATCCCTGCTCCGAAGCTGCCGCGACTACTTTTCCGCCTGGACACATACAAAAACTATATACTGCTCTTCCAGATTTTTCACTTGTATAAGTAAGCTTGTAATCAGCACCTTTTAACCTTGGGTGGTTAGCATATTTTCCATATTGATTTTCATTAATCATATCTTGAGGATGCTCTATTCGAACTCCCACTGCAAATGGCTTACTAGACATAAATATACCTTTTTTATATAACATTTCATAGGTATCGCGAGAGCTATGTCCTGGAGCTAAAATTAAGTTATCACAAGGCAACTCTTCACCATTTACTATTATGCTTTTCACCTTTTTATCTTTAATTTTTATATCGCAAAGCTTACTATTAAATCTTACTTCTCCACCTAACTTAATAATAGTTTCTCTGATATTTTTTACAACTTCTTTTAACACGTCTGTACCTATATGAGGCTTGCCAATATACAATATTTCGTCAGGTGCACCAGCTTTAACAAATTCCTCTAATATGTAGTCACATCTAGTGTCCTTTATTCTTGTAGTTAGCTTTCCATCTGAAAAGGTTCCCGCTCCACCTTCACCAAATTGTACATTTGATTCTGTATTGAGCACCGCCCTAGTCCAAAATTTGTTTATGCTTTTTGTCCTAAGCTCTACCTGTTCTCCTCTTTCAATAATTAGAGGCTTGTATCCCTTTTGCGCCATGAGAAGCCCAGCAAACATACCTGCTGGACCCATTCCTACGATTATAGGTCTATGCTGCATCTCACTCGTTCCAAATTCAAACTCAGCATTATACTTAACTTCTTCAATTTTAACATCTTTATGATTTGCTCTCGCCACAATTTTTAACTCATCATCCATTTTGATACAAGCAGCATAATTAAATTTAATGTTATTTTTTTTCCTAGCATCTATGGATTCTTTAGCTATTCTAAATTCTTTTATTTCGGTCTCATCAACTCTCATTATTTTTGCTGCCTTTGTTTTTATAGTATCTATAGTATCGTCTATATCTAACCCTATGTTATTCACCCTTATTGTCATTTCCTGTAGTTACCTCCGTTTGTTTCTTCGTAATAGTTACTAATATTTTATCTGTGTCTTGTGATATTAAATTTACTCCTTCTGGCATACTTGCCAATACTTTCACAGTGTGTTCTCCTTCTGCTAAATTAGCTAAATCTACTACGGCGCTAATTTTTGTTAAATCCAAAGAATTCATAACTGCCTGAGTACCTGAAACCATTAGTGAGTCATTATTTTTTTCGAGCTTCGCTTGATATTTTTCATCTAAATTAACATATTTGATGTCTTGACTTAGTTTTTTTTGTACTACTTCATCTATATTCTTTTTCACTGCTTCATTTGAATCCTTTTTCACTACCTCATCCAAAGTAACTTCAGCCTTAACTAAAGCAGTACCACTAACTAAACTTAACCCACCTGGAATTAATACTTTAACATCCATCGTAGTACTTTTATTTATTTTGTTTAGATCAATAGCTTCCGTGTTCAAATTTTCCACCTTACTAAGCGCATCTACACTTCCTGTTACCTCAAATCGTTCTGGTTGCACTTTTATGCTCTTTAGCGTAAAAGTAGGATTTAAAGTTCCTATTGTCTTCACCGCTACTCCTACAGATTTAGTCTTCCTTATAGGAATCTTAACATCTATCTGAACTGGGTTTACAACCACTCCTTTTACTTGCTTCCCGTCTTCATCTACTGGTTTAAGCGTATATGTTTTTGCAATATTTGATTCCACATCTTGTATATTAACTTCTACCAATATCTTTTTCACTTCATTTACAAACTTTGACCCACCTACTACTTTAGCATTACTTTGGGATATTTCTGGTTCAGATGCATAAAAGCCTTCTTTGGGTTTTCCACTTGTAATCACATTTATAGGTAGATTAGATTCAATCCGTTTATCTAAGTTTACCTTTATAAAAAGACTATTACTATTTACCACAGTTATATTATCAGGGCTTTTTCGTATTTCAATAGGAATCATTTGTTCTCCAGTTTTAAGAGCATATGCACTTAAATCTGCAACTAATGTGAAATCTTCTGCTTTCTTACCCAAAATTATACTAGTACTAGCTCCTTTAATATTTATGGATGTTGTTAAATCTTGTCCTGGTACTAAAACGAGATTTGACTGAGTTAATACATTTGTATTTAAAAGCTGTACAGGTATGTTTTGAAGTTTATAAGCAGTAAGTGGATTTTCTGTGCTTGATATAAAAAGCCATAAAGCAAAGGCAGCTATTACACAGCAAATTTTAATTATAAATTGTTGTTTTCCGTTTTTATCCATGCCTTTACTCTCTCCTTTAAAGTTATTTTTTTACTTTGTCTTCTTTTTATTATTTGAAGAAGTATTTTCTTAAGCTTATCTTTGTCATAGTTCCTTAGCAATCTTCCATTCATTGCTATAGATATAGTTCCTGTTTCTTCTGATACTATTATTGTTAGAGCATCTGAAGTTTCTGTTATTCCTATTGCCGCTCTATGCCGCGTCCCTAGTTTCTTACTTATTACATCATTATTTGTTAAAGGCAGAAAACATCCTGCCGCGATTATTCTATCATTTCTAATTATTGTAGCCCCATCATGAAGCGGGGTATTAACTACAAATATATTTTCTAGTAAAGCTGTAGATATTACCGCATCCAATGTGGTTCCTGTTTTAATGATTTCTGCAATACCTGTCCTTTGTTCTATTACTATTAATGCTCCTGTTTTACTTTTTGATAAAATTTCAACAGCATTGACAATTTCAATTATAACCTTCTCCATTATTTGTTCATCTTCAAATACGTGTTTATCAGCAAAAGCGGTTCTTCCGATGTGCTCTAATGCCCTTCTTATTTCTGGTTGAAAGATGATAACAATAGTCAAAACACCAATTGTTATTGTCTTATTTAAAACCCAATTTAATACTGTTAAATTAAGCAATTCGCTTATCGGAATAAGCACAAAAATAAAAATTAGTCCTTTTAATAATTGTATAGCTCTTGTTTCTTTCATTAGCATGTAACTTTTATAGAATATAAACGCCACCACTAATATATCCAAAATTGAAAATATGCTTATATTTTTGATTGTGCTTATCATTAACTTAAATACTTCCATAAAACCACACCCCTCTACTAAAACTCCTATTTACAATTATACACCATAA
>DAVZGU010000222.1:0-4387 GCA_052274215.1 Clostridium sp.
TCATAAATGGCAAAGTTATATTCAATAATAATTCCGACAGACCTTTATCAACTGCTTTATTAAGAAACTTCCTTTTCTTAGCATAAAAACCTACCGCCATAACAATGAATAATACGATAACTTGATTAATTAATTGGCCATTTTTCATATAGAAATAAACTCCATTTTTCTTTTCTTAAAATACACCAGCTTCAGGTTACATATCTCGCATATCCTAGTAGCTTCCAAGAGATTTTTTCCAATATCCTCTGCATGATGAGCATCTGATCCTATGGTTACGTATTTTCCTCCTATTTGCTTGTATGCTTTATAAATATTAATCAAATTAATATATGCTTCCTTATTCCCTAGTCTTCTAGTATTAATTTCCATTACTTTTCCGTTATTCACTATAGCTTTTAAAACCTCATTTATATATTCATTAAATTCATGATAATGTATTTCCTTATCATTGAAAGTGGCATATCTAGATATATAGTCAATATGTCCTAAACTATCAATAAAGTCGTACTGTTTTATGCAATCAACCATACTTGAAAAGTATTGTTCAAAAGCTCCTTTTTTAGTTTTACCTTCATAAAATTTCGGATTGAAAACATCTTCTCCTTTGGCTACATGTATAGAGCCAATTATATAATCAAAAGGATATTTACGCGCTATTTCTCTATTTTCCTCTAGGCAGATTAGTTGCATACCTATTTCAATTCCAAGGATAAACTTGCTACTTCTATACTTTTCATAATCATTAAAATATTTATTTATATCAAAAATAGAATCTGTACCTGTTGGAAATTTCAAATCTAAATGCTCTGTAATAGTCATTCCTATTTCATTTTTCCCCGAATGCTCTAGTGCATCCTGAATCTTCATTTGAGAGTCCGCAGAAAATTCCGTATGTATATGTGAGTCAATCATAAGCCATCCTCCTAGTATTCTATATTATGTAAAAGCTATTATTTATTTTTAATCTATTTAATTATATCATAGTTTATAAATATATAATTTTCAGTTAAATCATCTCCTGCGGAGCTGCATCTCCTGCGGAGCTTATACACTAAAAAAGGGATTATAAAATATAATCCCTTTCCTCTTCTTATGATTATTTAGTATTTTTATAATATATTATGAAAGAACTCTATGATTTGTTTTTAATGTAGATCCTCCTCCAGAGATTGTGGCATCATATGTTCCGGCCATAGTCCCCATGCTAACAATCCAATTAAATGTAGTCACCCCTGTTTCATCAGTAGTGCGCCATTGAATGACGGAGACAGTTTTATTTGCTAATTTATAAGAGGTCTTTATATTGTATAAAGTATTCGGTGTTCCTTGTATTGTTATAACACCTGTTTCTCCACGCCTAACAACGGATACTTCATTTATAATTTTCAATTGACTTTGAGATACTACAGATTGTTTTTGTGACATATTTAAATCTTCTACCATAGTTGCTGCCTCAGTAGTGCTATTGCACCCTATCATACACATACCTAGTAGTAAAATACACACTATCTTAATTTTCATAACTCCACCTCTTCTTATATATTAAGATGCCCATATTTATAATTATATATTACAGTAAATTATTTTATAATTTGTAAATATATGTTATAATTTCATTTGCAGGAACAATAAAATTATAATGGGAGGATCATGTAAATGATTGAAATTCTAAATCAATTTAGTTCTACGTCTGGTCAATCTATTAAACTTATTGCTATCACATTATTTATTTTTGGAATTTTACAATGTTTCCTAGGGTATAAGATATTAAAATTTTGGATTGCTGTTTTTGGATTTTTAATATTTGGTATATTAGGTGGATTAGTCAGCGTATTTATTATAGGAAACTTAGGAGTGGGGATATTTTTCGGATTGCTATTCGCTATAGGAGGAGCTTTTGTATCATTAAAGATATATAATGTAGGTGTTTTTACTCTTTGTGGTCTTATGGGATTTTTATTAGCTTATATACTGACACAAAGTATTGCATTATCAATATCCACATCATTAGTGATAGGTATTTTAAGCCTATTTTTTGTAAAACCTGTAATTATTCTCTCCACCAGCGTTTCAGGTGGATTCGCTGCTGGCACGAGTTTACTTATAATACTTAAAGAGGATAGTGCTTTAGCTAGTATACTTCTTAGTGTAGCCTTTTCTATAGTTGGAGTGTTAGTGCAATTAGCTTTACACAAAAAATCAACTAATTCAAATTCATGCTTCTCAAAAATCAACTCACCACAGCCTAAAAATCTTCTACTAGGAAATACTTTCTCGTCGAATATAAAAAACATAATAGAAATGGATAATTCGCTTGTGGCAAAAAAAGCAACTGGGATAACTTTTGATGAAGTTTGTCAAAATCTTCTTGAAGTGCTTTATTCCTTTAAAGTCTTAAAAACTATTATGCCATTTATAGATTTCATTTTATATTTCGTAAGTATTATATACATTGCAATATCCATTTTCACTGACTTTATATGGATTAACAGTAGCGTAACAATATTATTGATTGTAGGTGCTTTGTGCTTTATAAATAAAAAGTATATTGCTCTTACTCTATCATTTCTAGTTATTACTATCTCGAGATTAATGATGCTAGCTAGCTCTTTCTCAAAAATACAGTATTCCAAATATAGTACTCCTTATGAATTAATAGATACGGCAATTATAGGATATATTGCGTTTGTTTCAATAAAGTACTTTTTAAAATCAGATGATGGAATTTTATTAAAGAATAAAGTACAAAATTTATTTCAAAAGCGAAATCACACTAGCCATAATACTAACACATCACCTCCATCTTCAAATGAAATTAAAATTATGATAAGGTGCCCAAATTGTACTGCACTTAATAGTGAGACTTCTGAAATCTGTAATAGTTGCAACTCAGTACTAATAGCTAAAAATACTGCTGCACGCGATGCTGAAACCCAAGATATAAATATTTAAAATCACAAAAACTAAAAGTTTATGTATGAAACTAAAAAGGGCACCTGCCAATAAGCAGATGCCCTTCCCTACACACAAATATTATGTTTCTATTCCTCTAGTACAATGGGAATTTACTACATAATTGTACTACTTTTTCTCTAATTGGTTCTAAGTTTCCTTCTCTATTTTCCAGAGTTTCATTTATAAGTTCAGCTATTTTTTTCATTTCTTCTTCTTTAAATCCTCTTGTAGTTACAGCCGGCGTACCAATTCTTATACCGCTTGTAACAAATGGACTTAAAGTTTCATTTGGTACAGTATTTTTATTTACAGTAATACCTACAATATCTAATAACTTTTCAGCTGCTTTTCCAGTGATATCTTTGTTTGTCAATTCTATTAGTAAAAGATGGTTATCTGTACCTCCAGATACTAATTTAAATCCATATTTTAAAAGTTCTTCTCCCAAGACCTTTGCATTTTTAACTACTTGATCAATGTAAACTTTGAATTCTGGTTTAAGAGCCTCTCCAAAACAAACAGCTTTAGCTGCAATAGTATGCATTAATGGTCCGCCTTGCATTCCTGGGAAAATAGACTTGTCCACTTGTTTTGCATATTTTTCTTTACATAAAATTGCTCCACCTCTAGGTCCTCTTAGTGTTTTATGTGTTGTAGTAGTAACAAAATCAGCATATGGCACTGGAGACTCATGTGCTCCTGTTGCAACAAGTCCTGCTATATGAGCCATATCCACAAACATATATGCGTTTACTTCATCACAAATTTCTCTAAATGCTGCAAAATCTATAGCTCTTGGGTAAGCAGACGCCCCAATAACTATCATTTTAGGATTATGCTCTTTAGCTAAAGCTCTCACTTTTTCATAATCTATAGTTTCTGTTTCTAAATTAACTCCATAAGGAACGAAGTTATATAAAATCCCTGAAAAATTTACTGGACTACCATGAGTTAAGTGTCCACCATGACTCAAATTCATACCTAGTACTGTATCTCCTGGCTTAAGTACTGAAAAATATACAGCCATGTTAGCTTGAGAACCTGAATGAGGTTGCACGTTAGCATGTTCTGCTCCAAAAAGTTCTTTCATTCTATCACGAGCTAAATTTTCTATTTTATCAACTACTTCACAACCACCATAATATCTTTTAGCAGGATATCCCTCTGCATATTTATTAGTTAATATAGAACCATTTGCTTCAAGTACAGCTCTGCTAACAACATTTTCAGAAGCTATTAGTTCAATATGATCCTCTTGCCTCGCATTTTCCTCTTTAATAATATCGTAAACCTCTAAATCATTGTTTTTTAAATATTCTGTCATGTCATACCCATCCTCTCATCTTTTAGATTAAATAATTCACTAAAACGGTTTCATTAATAATTTTTAAAATAAATAAGAATAATACTCTAAAATTATAAAAATATG
>DAVZGU010000223.1:0-4362 GCA_052274215.1 Clostridium sp.
ATTGTTGTTTTGAGTCCTATCTTCATAAGCTTTTTGTCTTACTAATTCTAAATCTGGGGGTTGTGTAGTAACCGGACAGAAATTCCCGTTACTACACCTATAATTTACCAAATAATTTACTATCCATTACTTGCAGAGGTCTTAATTTCCCATGCAATAGCTCATCAGGCAGATTGAAGGAATAATGCCCTACAATATTTATATGATCATATCCAAGAGGAGAAAGTCGTTTTACGTCTTCATCGTCCACTGGATAACCTGCATTTCTGATAGCATCCAATGCCTTTTGCATATAGACTGTATTCCAGAGAATAATGGCGTTTGTAACCAATCCTAATGCATTCAACTGATCTTCTTGTCCTTCACGATGTGGTTGATGGATCTCGCCTTTCTTTCCGTATGTAACTACTCTTTTAAGACCATTTTCTGATTCTCCACGGTTTAGCTGTGTTAAAATACGCCTGCGGTAATTCTTGTCATCCAAGAATGATAGTTCATAAGTGGTTTTAAAAATTCGTCCAAATTCTCCAATTGCACGACCCAGCATGGTTGGACGCCCACCTCTTTGCAACATTTTGATAAGATTTGTAGGATTTATAGTACCAAGTTTAAGTGAACCAGCAACCCTAAGCATATCATCCCAGTACTTAATTATAATGTCTTCATGTAACTTATTTTTAGATAGGTTATTCATAACACCATAGTCTGCATTAAAATCAAATCTCCAAATCTTTGATCCGCCTATATCAGCAAGACGTGGACTAAAGCGATAACCCAACAATGCAAATAGACCAAATATAATATCACTGTATCCGGCGGTATCTGTCATTATTTCATGAGGGTTAATAGTTGTCTGTTGACCTAAAACCAATTCGAGCAAATATATTGAGTCACGAATGGTTCCTGTGATAATAAGTCTATTTAGTCCACTAAATTGATCACTAATAAGATCATAACTTGTTATCCCTCGTCTAATACCAAAATATCGTGGATTTGAACCGGCATAAATAGTTTTTGGTGGTACAACAAATCTAATTCCATCTGCCGAAGCAACATCACCGTCGCCCCAAGCCTTGGCTAGAGTCAGTTTGGATAGAGATTCAACAAGAACCGCATTTGCTTGTGTAACGGTCTCTGTACGAAAGTAATTTTGTTCAATCCATGTTAATCTATCATATTCCAATGCAGAGATACCTGGTTGCATTACAGGTTTAAGTCCGATATTACATGCTTTGGCTATGAGAACAGCACATATGCTAACAGACAAATCTTTGATTCTAGAATTACCTTGGCTTATATGTGTAAACTGTCCTGTGAATTTGGTCAATGCCGTTATCTCCAGTAATAGTTCTGGTAAATCAGTGCTGGGAATTAGAGAATTAACTTGATTGCGCAATAATACTAAAGAATCTGGTTCTTGAAGCTTATCAAGGTGAGAAAGAACAATCTTTTCCTTACCCTTAACGATATCAATCCGAACTTCTGGATTATTGTCCCAATTTTTAATTGTATTCTTTAATGCAGTATCTAAATTTCTCTTTAATGGATTTAAAGATTCTTCAGCATTTAATGACCATCCTAAGGTACTTAACACTTTAGTTTTAACGGTTTCCCAAGCAGCTCCCTGTAAAAGTTTGCTTCTTGGATCATTGTATCGGTCACTGTTTTCTAAATAAATATCATAATTTTTAATACCTCTAAGCATTTTCTCTATTGCCCAGAAAGTATAAGGACAGGAACTGACTGTATCTCCTTTAAAAATAACTCTTTTCCAACTTGCTGAAATCCCCTCTATGGGTGCTTTATCAAATTTATTTTTCCCAGTCTTTGATTCTACATTAAAAAGAAATTCCCATGTAGCCAGAGTGGGTTTCCCTGCTTCAGATGCCTTAAATTTTATAGTCTCCAAAAGCTTAGGAAGAAATCTACGAATGGAAGTGTAATGCCTAAAGAGTTCTGTATACTCAATAGACTGATCAACTGGTCTTGTTAAAGTATCTATCGTTCAATGGCTAATTTTAACTGTTCTTTGGGTATACTTGAAAATATGTTTTCTCTTATTGTTTCATCAGGTACTTTTTCATCCAATAATAATTTACAGGCTTTGCTTAATTCTCTGGCTGAAGCATCTATATCTTTTAAAGAACGTAGTCTTTTCTTTTGTCCTTTCCTGTCTGCACTGTTGAATAACATTGAAAAATATCGCTCCATATAATCAATGACATCATCCTGAGAACTAATAGTATAGACTATAGCAAATGCAACTAATGATGCCATACGCCGTTCTTCTGTCATTCTTTTAATAGTTTGTACTCTAGCCATTGAAGCGTAACGTGATAAAATATGTACTTTACCAATAGGTATGTTGGATATATCCCATTGATAAGCTCCTATTGAATAAATTTTTTTAAACCTTTCAATTGATTTTAAAAAGCCTATAGGCGATTCATGTGTAAACGGCTGACGAAGTTTCTCTAACCCTGTTTTATTTTTTCCATCTAACCTAAGCAAATTTACAAGGGTTCTACGTTGATTCGCGGTCGGAAGAGAATTTAGTTTATTCCATAACCTTGAGGTTGCACGCTCACGAATTTGAGATATAAGCCTTTCTAAAACTGTAGCACCAGGCAATAATATTTTTTTACTTATACATCTGTCCATAGTAAGGTTAAAAATAACGCTTGAACGTTCAGATGCTAACCAAAAGTGATTATATAGCCAACGAATCAATCTAAAATGATAAGGTTGGTCTGTAAAATCATGATATCCGTAAGCCTCTTTTATTTCAAGCTTGTGGCTCCAATGGGTTTTAGATGCTTGATATAAAACTAATACACTCTCACTTATATTGAGCTGATTGGATAAATAATGTATAACATTATAGGGCACATCAATTGGGTTTGTAAGGAAAGTCCCTAAAAATCGCACTGTTCCAAGCTGTAATGCAAATCCAAAGTGATTATGTTTTCCTTTTCGTCTAAAAACGAGGAGTTTATCTTGATCATCAAGTAGAAAGTATTTTGCTAATTGGTCTGATGTTAGTTCTTCGCTAAACTTACCATATTTCTCTTCTTGTTCATGTGTTAGAAATCCAGCTGGAATTAAAAACACCTCCTATCAAAAACGACGGTATTTGATAACCAATAAATTCGTTAAATATAACTTAGACAAACCCACTAAAATGGTTATCAAAACTATTATCAAAAACATATTAACATTAACTACCCATTATGATAATATTAACATATGATTGAGAGGTGCCACAATGGGTAAAAATTATAACTACGGGTACGCAAGGGTGAGTACAGTTCAACAAGATTTAAACCGACAATTAGATATACTTAGCCAATATAATTGTATTGAGATACTGACAGAAAAAATGTCGGGTACAAAAACAAACAGGCCTGAACTAATGCGCTTAAAAGATAAAGTAAGAACAGGTGATACCATTATTGTAGAAAGCTTTTCTCGATTGGGAAGAAGTACACGGGATTTGATGGAGCTCGTAGACTATTTCAAGAGCAATGGAATAATATTGATAAGTATTAAAGAAAATTTTGATACAAATACGCCACAAGGAAATTTAATGCTTACAGTTTTTGAAGCATTTAGCCAATTTGAGAGAGATCTCATTGTGCAAAGGACAAAAGAAGGTTTAGAAAGTGCAAGAGCCAGAGGACGAAAAGGTGGTAGACCTAAAGTTAAAGAGAGAAATATTGAAAAAGCTTTAAAACTATACAATTCTAAAGAATATAGCATCAGCGAAATAGTAAAAATGTCTGGGATTAGTCAGGCAACGTTATATCGTTATATACAAAGGCAAGGGATTAGTTCGGAAAATGCTATTAATCCTACTAATGAAAAAGTAGCACAAATTCTTATGAGTCTTAGAGTTGAGAATAATAATAAATTTGTCCGTGGAAAAAAGAAAGCTAGAGAGAATATTGAGAGATATTTAAAGTATTATTATAATATGAAAAAAGCATCCTCGTCGGATGATGACTATATAATTTTTGTGAAATATAAGAATATCGATGATTTGAAAAATACAGTATATGAGATATTCTGTGAAATAGAAAATGAAGCTGATGCAAAGAACTGTTTTACTGAAGATGATGCTAGTTGTGATGAATTAAACTTGATTTGGTAAATTATAGGATGTGTAACCGGAATTTCTGTCCCATTACTACACAACCCCCTAGTTGAACCCATTCCTTAATTGTTTTTTTACCTGTACTAGTCCATATCTTGTGGTATTCTTCACCTGGTATGTTTTCTTTTTGTGGTTTAACTTCACTAGTCAAGGGCAAGTCATTCTTTGTTAAGAACTCAATAAAATCATTTATATCACTTTTTCTTATT
>DAVZGU010000224.1:0-4335 GCA_052274215.1 Clostridium sp.
GATTTCTCAATTAAGGTATTTATCATGGATAGTCCTTTTGAGCCTAAATCTTTAGTGCCGCTTGAAATTTCATCCATTTCATTAGAATTAACACTAATTTTATCTAATCTGTTTGACAAGTCATCCATTTGAGAAGCACCATTTTGAGCATTTTGAGATTGCTCAGTTGCTCCTATGGAGACCTGTTCTATTGCACTTGCCACTTCATTTATAGAAGCTGTTACCTCCTCTGACATACTAGCAAGATTTGTTGATGTTTCGAGTACCGTATTAGATGACCTTGTAACACTATTCATAAGCCCTGCTATGTTTTTTATCATTGAATTAAATGATATAGCTAAATCGTTAAATTCATCCTTTGTTGAAGCTGTCATAGACACAGTTAGGTCTCCATTTGAAGCCTTAGCAAATACTTGTTTTAATTTTTTAATATTATAATCTATTCCCTTACTTAATAATAATGACACAACTATTGATATTAATACCATTACTAATATTATTGAGAAAGTTATTTGTAATATAGAGTTTGTATCGCTGGTCAGTTCGCTTTCATTTAACGTAGCCACTAATTTCCAACCGGTTAATTTATTTGTTTGATAAACTCCAAACTTTTTAACGCCTTCATCTTTATAATTAACAAAGCCACTATTCTCTAATTTTGCTTTATCCCAAAATGATAACTTGGAAGCTTTATTTGTGTTAATAAGCTCCTTTTCTGGGTGAGCCAAAATATTGCCTGATACATCAGAAATAAACACATATCCTGTATTTCCTACCTTCTTTGTAGATATTCGCGTCGCAAGTGCAGCTAGTGTACAATCCATTTCCACAACACCAACTACATTTCCGTTTTTTTCTACTGTTTGTGCAAGTGTAACAACATTATTTCCAGTTCCAACATCTTTATATGCAGGAGTTATTACAACTTCGCCTTTATGTTCTATAGCCTGTTTATACCAAGGTGTCGTAGTTGGATCATATCCCTTAGGCATTTCATCATTAGGATATGTAACAAATTTTTTAGAGGCAGTCCCATAAGACATACAAAGTATATCTTTGTTAGTTTCATTTCCTACTTTTAATATATCCATTACAATTCCAGGTTTATTAGATGTATCAAGGTTTACAATATCAGGGTCCTTTGCAGTAATAGAAACTATATCTGATAATCCATTAAAGTAATCTGATAATCCATTGTTTATTTCCACAAGTGTTTGCGTACTTGTGAGAGTTAACTTATCACTAAGGATTGACTTTGATTTATTATATGAGCCCACTCCCATTATAATTAATGGAATCACACAAATTGCTACCATTCCAGCAACTAATTTATTACGAATACTGTTTAATTTTAATTTTTTCTCTCCCATTTTTTTCTCTCCCTTTTACTTTATCTAGTGTACTTGATATTAACCTAATTAATTCTTGTTTGTGTAAACTACTTTTCAAAATATGCCACTTTTTTTAGCATATATTATTTATAATTCTACATTTATTCCAAATTTCCTTTTTTATGTTATTTAAAAGCAATGGACTTTTATTGCATTTAAGATTAATCTAGCACTTTTATAACAACAGATATAAGAAGGAGATTAAAAAAGAGCACCCAAGGTAATCACTCCTTATGTGCTCTCATTTTAATATAAAATTATTTTTTAGGTCCTTTTGCTAATACTTTTATTCCAAGATCAGGAAAGTCAGTAAATAAACCATCTACATCAACTTCAAAATAGAATTTTTGCATTAACTCTTCTACACTATCTACATATTTAGGAATTTCATCTTTTCTAAATGTATATGGATGAACAACAAGATTATGTTTATGTGCATCTTTTACTAAATTAGGATTAATAACTGGTTCTTTATCGTTATTTCCATTTTCATCTATTATTTGTTGGTACCAAGGTCCAATACCGTTTGCATATTCAGCTACTTTTGCTAGTCCTTCATCTGACATCATTTTTTTATAATTTGCCCCTGGACAATCTGCTTCTTCACCAATTAACTGAACCATTTTCATTTTTGCACCCATTTCTGTCCTAACCTTTCTTAAGTAAGTTGGATCAAAACATTGTAAATAAATCTTTGATTCAGGCGTATCATATCCATATTTTCTAAGAACTTTTAATACGACAGTTCCAATATCTTGTCCATTATCTGTATGGAATTTAGGTTCTTTTAATTCAGGATAAATCCCTTTTTCTTGACCTGTACTTTTATTTAATCCTTGTACAAGTTGTATCACGTCTTCTAATGTTGGAACTTCAAAATGAGCACCATTTAAAGGAAATCTATCAGGGAAAACAGGCTCCTTAGAATCCTTTTTTGTACGTTCGTGCACGTTAAGTGTTTTAATTTCGTTCAATGTAAAATCGATTACATAATAATGTCCATCGCTACGTTTTCTATTTGGGTAAAGTTCTGCTACGTTTGTTGTAGTATCTAACATATTATCATGCATTATTACTGCAACGCCATCCTTTGATAAACAAACATCAGTCTCTATATAATCTGCACCTAGAGAATAAGCTAAAGTATAGGCCTCTAAAGTATGTTCAGGTAAGTATCCAGAAGCCCCTCTATGTCCAATCACTATTTTGTTACTTTTATTTTCTGTTGAACCAGTTGTAGTATTGCTCGCTACTGAATTCGGCTGTTTAGCCTTCTGTCCACATCCTCCAAATAATCCTGTCGTTAGGGCAAGTGTACATGTTAGTGCAATTAATTTTTTTTTATTTTTCATGTTATAGCCTCCTTGTACAATCTGTTATAAGTTTTCAACTTCTATGGATATGATAACGTTTTCTGACAGTTAACAAATTGATTATACCTAAATCAAGCAATGAATTCAAGAAAAACTCATAACTGGACTTTCCTTATCGTCCATTATTTAGATTTATATTTGCATTAATTTAGTCATTATGGTAATATGTTGTTAAATAATGCATGGGCGGAGAAAAGAGAGCCTTGATGTATGGGTATTTTATACCTATTAATCAAGACCCTCTTTTTATTTGCATTTAGGAGGTAAAATTATGTTTGCCGTAACTATTATTGGTGCTGGTATCGTGGGCTGCTCAGTATCAAGAGAACTATCTAAATATAATTTAAAATATGTGTACCTTAAAAATCTAGTGATGTAGATTTAAGCAAGAAACAAAGAAGGAAAGGATGATGAAAAAATGGGAAATTTGTTTAATTTTTTAAAACCCGCTCCAGCTATCAAGAGATTACCAAAAGAAAAAATTGATCCAGCTTACAAAAGATATCGGTTACAAGTATTTATAAGTATTTATATTGGTTATATGGGTTACTACTTTGTTAGGAGTAACTTTTCACTAGCTAAGATATACCTCATTCAAGAAGGATTTACAAAAACACAACTTGGTTTAGTTGCCTCTGCGCTAGGACTTGCTTACGGTATAAGTAAATTTGTTATGGGTAATGTATCCGATCGATCAAATGCGAAGTATTTTCTAGGTATCGGTTTAATTTTGTCTGGTATTACAAATTTATTTTTCCCACTTACCTCAAGTCTTACAGTAATGTTTATATTGATGCTTGTGAATGGATGGGTTCAAGGTATGGGCTGGCCTCCATGTGGAAGAATTATAACCCACTGGTTCTCAGATAAAGAACGTGGCGTTAAAATGTCTATTTGGAATACCGCACACAATGTGGGTGGTGGATTTATAGCTATCGTTGCTCTTCTTGGTGTTCAAATATTCGGAAGCTGGAAAGGAATTTTTTATTTACCGGCTATTATTGCAATCGTTATCGGAATAATGTATATGTTTTTTGCAAAAGATACACCTCAATCTGTAGGACTTCCGCCTATAGAAGAATATAAAAATGATTACCCTGCTGTAAAAGTAGAAAATAGAGAAAGAGAAATGACTGGAAAAGAAATATTATTTAAATATGTACTCAATAATAAATATCTATGGTATATCGCTCTTGCAAACGGTTTTGTATACATGGTAAGATATGGTATTATTAATTGGGCTCCAGTATACTTACAAGAAGTAAAGGGTTTTAATGTTACAGAGTCAGCGGTTGCATTTTCTTTATTTGAATATGCCGCAATTCCAGGTACTATACTCATAGGATGGATCAGCGATAAAATATTCCATGGTCGTCGTGCACCAGTAGGTGTAGCTTGCATGATAGGTGTTACAGCTGGTGTGTTCGTTTATTGGCAGTCTTCAAGTATTTTAGCAATAAACATTACCTTAGCTTTAATAGGTGCCTTAATATATGGACCCGTTATGCTTATTGGCGTAAGTGCCTTAGATTTAGTTCCTAAAAAAGCCGCTGGAACTGCTGCTGGCTTTA
>DAVZGU010000225.1:0-4327 GCA_052274215.1 Clostridium sp.
TGGAATAATTAATTTTAAATTTCTATTTTCATAACTAAGTTCTTCCATATAAGATACTTTAATTTTCACAACTTCATTAGGAATTATCTTGCCAATAAATATTCTAATTATATTATCTTTAAATTCTTCCAGCATAAAAGTGTTATTATCTTTTCCCTTAAGATTCTCATATAGCTTATTTGCTTCTTCCTTATCTTGTATTAGTCCCTTTATAGTCCGCCCACCAAGTACTGCTTCAAAACCTGATATAACGGCTCCATCTGGAATTGGGAAAGTATAAATTGCTTCTACATTATTGCTTCCTTTATTTTCATATACATGGTCAATAGTATACTCAGCAAATTCCCCGCATAAATTTCCCCGTATATTAACTTCTTTTAAAATTATATTATTTTTCAATTCTTTTTTATGTTTATTTTTATTAATCGACATCGTATCCCTCCTGATTTTAATACCAAAACCTTTACAGAATTTTTAAAATATTATATATATATATTATCATTAATATCAAAATTAGTCTTTGAATTTTCACAACAATTTTATTATTAAAGACATTTCAGAAGAAAGTTATTATAGTTCTATAGATTTTCGTCTTTTTTTTTTTAAACATCATCTGTTACCCTACAATACTGGCTTGTTATTTGTTTTTATGTGCATTATAATAAATAAGTATGTTCTATAAGAACATACTATTAATTTAAGTTCTATTGAAAGGGGAGATTCTCTAATGAAAAATTGTATAGTAGCGCAATCAGGAGGTCCAACTTCCGTAATAAATGCTAGTGCTATCGGAGTACTAGACGCAAATATGAATTCTCACTATTATGATAATGTTTATGCTGGTATATATGGAATACAAGGTATTTTAGACAAACACATTGTAAACCTATCCACCATTGACTATGAAGAGGTTAAAGGATTAAAATACACGCCTTCCTCTGGTCTTGGTTCTTGCAGATACAAATTAAAACCATTTGAAAAAAGCACTGATGAATACATAAAACTCTTTGAAATATTAGAAGAATATGAAATAAAAACATTCTTCTATATCGGTGGTAATGATTCACAAGATACTGTTCATAAATTTAGTGTTTACGCAAATGAGCATAATAAGGATGTAAAATTTATTGGCATTCCTAAAACTATAGATAACGACCTACCAATTATGGATCATACCCCGGGCTTTGGAAGTGCAGCTAAACTAATTGCTACTCAAGTTCTTGAAAACTTCCTAGATGCCAGTGTATATCCTGCAAAAGGGGTCTTCATACTTGAAACTATGGGACGTGATACTGGATGGCTCGCTGCTAGTGCTTGCCTTGCAACTATTAACGGTAAACCTGCTGCAGATTTTATATATCTACCAGAAGTAGCTTTTGATATAGATAAATTTTTGAAAGATGTAAGTAAAAAACTTACTGAAAAAAATCATGTTTTCGTAGTAGTATCTGAGGGTATCAGAACTAAAGAAGGTAAATTCTTAGGTGAAATGGGAGCAACATGTCTTGATAAATTTGGTCATGCTCAATTAGGTGGTGTTTGTGCCTACCTTAAGGATTTAATTTTAACTACAAATACTGCTGAAAAAGTTAGAGTCTTAGAACTTTCTACAATTCAACGTTGTTCAATGCACTGTGCATCTCAAACAGATATTGATGAAGCATATGAAGTAGGAAAAGCCGCTGCTATTTATTCTATAGATGGAATAAGCGGAAATATGATAGGTATAAGAAGACTTTCAAACGCCCCTTACTCCTCTGCAACTTTTGCACTCGATACTGTACATGTTGCAAATAATATTAAATACTTCCCTAAGGAATGGATAAATGCGGAAGGTAATAATGTTACGCGCGACGCCTACGAATACACCTTGCCATTAATAATGGGGGAACCAAAAATATCAATAGAAAATGGTCTTCCTAAATACACATTTTTAGAAGAAGCCTTTAAATTTTAAAGCAATAACTAATAACAAAGGTAGATATTTTTGCTTTCGCAGAAATATCTACCTTTTTAGCTTTTAACTATCCTATGATAATGGGTTCTCATTACCATATTTAAAATAAATTAATGAATTTAAAAATCTCTGGTATTTATTAATTTCAGAACTAACTTCGCGTCCTCTAAATATTACTATTGAAATAACTTCCCATAAAAATACCCAGCCACCTATGTTAAATCCTTGTTGCAACGTTTCTAAGATTATGTTTTGACCAACTATTGTGCCTAAAAAAATAGACATTGCCAGTAAACTAAATGATGAAACTAAATATTTGAATAACCTACTATAATTCCCCTTTAAAACTCTAATTTCTTGATGTAAATAAAAGGAATAGTAAGTTTTAATACCTGCAATTAACAATTCTTCTCTGGTTACATCTTTTTCCTCTTTAGGTAAGTAGAAGCATATATCTACTCCATGTTTAGCCGGAATATCTTCAAAACAGTTTTCAAGAAAAAGTGCTAAATCCGGATCCATGTCCCTTTTCCTAAAAGGAGCGCGATCCCATTCATTAAATATGTCAGTGTATTTATCTATAGCTACCTGTATAACATAATTTCCTGTACTAGTATTTTTCTCGTAAATTTTTTGAAGATAATCACTTTTTTTAGCTTTCATGGTTTTTCCCTTTCCTCTATTATTCATGTTCTGCAAAATGTTTTGCATATTATCAACCTTTCATAACCAATTCAGTTATGACTTATTATACAACTTTTATTCGCAAGAGCCAAAGGTCGCCATTCTAGGTAGTTTAGCGGTTACTTAAACCATTCGAGTAATCCTCTAGTTTTCATTAAAGTCCTTATGTTTAGACTGTCATTTGCAAATTTTTGAAATTTTATAGTTAATTATAAAATTAAATTCAAGTACCAGTTTAAAATTTTATCGCCCCAAATTATCATTAAAAAAGTAGCTATTATAATAGATGGACCAAAAGGCATTTCTGATCTACCATTTTTCTTCTTAAATCTCAATAAATAAACACCAATGATTCCCCCAATTATAAAAGAAAAGAACATCATCAGAATTGTTAGTTTAAAGCCTAAAAACAAACCACAAAGCCCGCAAATCTCTGCATCTCCCCAGCCCATACCCTCTGTTCCAAGAATAAGTTTTGACAATAATATAATAAAGGTAATTGTACCCGCTCCGAGTATCCCTCCATAAATGTAGGTAACTATTGGTTGTCCCATGTAGATATTCACTCCTAGTAAAACAATACCCATAGCAATAGCCAACCATGTGGTAGTTGTATATACTTCCATAGTATCATAATCTATCATAGCTATAACTATTAAAAAAGGTATAAGTATTAAATATCTTGCTAGATAAATACTTACTCCATATTGAAAATAAGTTAATACAAAAAGTATAGCTGTTGTAAGTTCTACCAGTGCATATCTGCTAGATATCTTCTCGCCACAATTTCTGCATTTGCCTCTTAAAAAAATCCAACTGATTACTGGTATAAGATCATAAGGCTTAATATCACTGCCACAAGAAGTACAGTGAGATGCAGGGTATGCTATACTTTCTCCTTTTGGAATTCTATATATACACACATTTAAAAAACTTCCTATTAATAATCCTAAAATAAATATTGTTATTGCAAAAATGCTTTCCATAGGTGGAACCTCCTTGAATTTGCTTTTCTTTTTAAACACAATGAATCATCTATATTAATCTATTTTAATATAAGTTTTTAACTCTATTGTATTTATTTCCATTATTACTTTAACATATATAAGCAAATAATAACATTTAAAATATTTAATGTCCAAAGTCATTAAAACTTTGGACAAATATAGAAGATTAATTATTTTGCATAATTCGCACTCAGTGTAGGATACAATTCATCCTCAGCAACTTTCACAATTGCATCACCCTTTTGGTCGATCATAACAGTAAATTTAGCTGTTGATATAGCTTTTGGAATTGGCACATTCTGAAGGTAAGCTGTTATTTTCTCACTATTTCCTTCCCCAATTACTACTGTAGTTCCACCGGCAACTGGTATTATTTCACCTTTAGCAATTTGTGCACATGTGGCATCAGCAATAACCTTTGCACTAGCTACATCAGCTTTCACCTTAGCATCCTTTAGTATCCCGCCAAACTTAGGCACAGCAATTGCCGCTAATATCCCAATAATTGAAATTACAATTATAAGCTCGATTAAGGTAAATCCTTTTTTCTTAGTATTTTCCATCATTCTTTATTGCCCCTTTCATTATCCATTTTAATTTCTTTTGAAAGCTAATAACTTTTAAGTGAGTTGAGTTTCACATGTGAGGTCTGCTTTATGGAGTTTTTGCATTTATTCCA
>DAVZGU010000226.1:0-4310 GCA_052274215.1 Clostridium sp.
TTTACATTGTTATAGGATATTTTAAAATATTCAAATTGAAATAATATGATAGCGAATAATTCATTTCTTACCGTTTTGGCTAATTCTTTAGCCGCATCTATACAGTTTTCTTTGAATTTCGGAATTACTGTAATTATACAACTCTACTAATTTTATTCCTTTAGAATCAATGTGTATTTTATCTTCACAAATCATAACTACATTATTATTATATTTAGGGCTACGACTTCCACATTTTACAAAGGCCTCTTTTTCTTCATATTTTACAAAACCTAATTTTTTTAATTTTCCTAAATAGGAAGCAAATTCTTGCTTCTTATCTTTTGAATCTTCCTCTGTTAAATTATAATTTTCAATTTCAAATGACATTCCTGGTAACATATCAGCATCGTAAATGTCAATTAGCATTTCGCTTTCTAATGTGTTTAATTCCATATATTCCCCTCCCGCTATAGTATAAAACAATACCGGCTAGACAATTTACATATAAAGGTAAAATACCTATCCGCAATATTTTAATTATAGCACAAATCAATACATTATTTTGTAATATTGTGTTATCATTGGTAAAAATCATTCTGCAAATTTCTGCAATATTCTTAGAAATGTGCAACACTCATTTATGTTGAGTTTACAAAACAGTATCTGGGCAGGAAAGGTTTTATTTGATTTATATTTTTGATAATTCTACTAAGGCACATCCCTCTATTGCTTGTATTCCATTTGATTTACAAAAGTTAATTATTTCAGGGCTTTCAGCTCCTGGTTGAATAAGTACTTTATCTATTTTTAGCTCATGAGCTTCATGAATGATTTTAATACCTTTATATGGATTAATGCATAAATCTAAAACTTCTACCTTGTAGGGGATATCACTTAGGTTGATATAAACCCCCTCATTTTCAATAGATGGATTCACACCCACTGCGTTAAATCCATCTTTTTTTAAGGAATTCAATATTTTATAAGCATATTTAGAAGGGTTTAATACATCCCCAACTACGACCCAGTTTTTATAATCTAAAAATTGATTAGCATTCAATGTTATCATCTCCAATAAAATTAGTTTCTATAATATTATTATTCCCTAGTAACAATAAAAATAACATGCTAATTAGCATGTTATTTTTTATTGTTATTTCATCAAAAGAACCTTTATTGGATCTGTTCTTCGCTTTTTTTATTTCACTACAAAATATAAAAAAATTAACTGTATTATATGCCTATTTAATTTTTACAGAAGTAACTAAATGTTTTATATTATCGATAATTGGATTTATCACCTGTAAAAGATAGCTAAGAAAATCGGTTAATACAGGTATTGAAATACCTATTTGTTGAAGGACGTATATTAAAAGGAATATACCAAGTGTAATACTTAATATCCTTCCAATTATTTTAAATACTGAAATACCAAGATAAGCAAGTAATATAGCTAATGCAAACATAATAATGGTATTCAGATTAATATTAGAAAAATCAACGTTCATAAACACACCTCCATTATTTATAAAAGTATAACTTAAACTCTATGGCTTGGCAAAGGTAAAATATCCTAAAGCCCAGGTTAAGGTTATGTAAAAATGCATTGACATAAAATATTTATGGGATTATAATATACTTCGTAAGCTAAATAAACGAATGCGAAATATTAGTGTGCGAAATACATTTAAGGGGGTAATAAAGTGGAAATATTAAATGAGAGTATAGAAGTCGCAAGACTTTTTCAGGAGGTTATGCAGCTATTTAAACATAATATGAGTAAAGTGCTTTGTGACACAGGTATTTCTGCACCCCAAGGTATGGTTTTGGGACTTTTAAGTAAAAAAAAGAAGCTTAAGATAACAGAACTTAGCAGTAAGCTTAGTTTATCAAATAGTACAGTCTCTGGAATTATTGATAGGCTTGAGAAGCAGGAAATGGTAGTAAGAGAAAGAAGCGATGTGGATAAGCGGGTAGTTTACGTAAGTATATCACCAAACTTTAAAGAGATGCATAAAAATTTTCATAATCAATTTGAAAAAAACATTGCAGATATAATGAGTAAGGGAAGTACAGAAGAACTTCATAAAATATTTGAAGGATTGGATACACTTAAGAAGCTTTTAAGTGATCAACAAAAATAAAACAATAACAATGAATGGAGATGATACTTTTGATTAAATTATTTAGGTTTCTAAAGCAATACACGTTACAGATAGTAGCAATAGTTGTGTTGATTTTTATTCAAGTACTTGCAAACCTATATTTACCAACATTGATGGCGGATATAGTTGATAAAGGTATAGTACACAAGGATATAGTTCAAACTATTTCATTTTTAGGATTTAGTGGAACTTATAAAGGAATAGATTATATTATTAGAATAGGTGGACTTATGCTACTAATCTCAGCAGGTGGTGTTATATGCTCAGTTGTAGCTGCATTCCTATCGTCAAAAACTGCTGTAGGACTTGGTAGGATTATTCGTAATAAATTGTTTGCTAAAGTCGAAGGATTTTCGCTTCATGAATTTGATAAGGTAGGTACTGCCACCCTTATAACAAGGACTACAAATGACGTTACTCAGGTTCAAACGGCAACAGTAATGATTTTTTCTATTATGCTTTTTGCCCCTTTAACCGCCCTAGGTGGTGTTGTTATGGCTTTAAGAGAGGATGCATCACTAACCTGGATTTTTGCAGTTGTAGTTCCGTTACTTGGGATTATTATTGGAGTAACTCTTAAATTCGCTATGCCATTATTTAAATTAATGCAAGTGAAAATAGACAAATTAAATCTTGTATTACGTGAAGGACTTACTGGTATTAGAGTTGTACGTGCATTTAACCGTATAGATACTGAAAAGGATAGATTTGATGATGCTAACATTGATCTTATGAATAATGCTGTAAAGGTGAATAAAATTATGGCGTTTTTATTGCCAGTAATGATGTTAATTATGAATGTTACAACAGTTGCTATTATTTGGTTCGGTGCTAAAAGAATAGACGCTGGAAGTATGGAAGTTGGTTCATTAATAGCATTTATACAATACGGAATGCAAATTTTAATGGGATTCTTAATGCTTGCTATGGTATTTATAATGATACCAAGAGCGCAAGCATCTGCAATAAGAATAAATGAAGTATTAGAAATGGAATCTGAAATTATTGATCCAAAGATTATTAAATTAGCTGATAAACAAAGTGGATATGTTGAGTTCAAGGATGTAACATTTAGCTACCCAGGTGCGGATCAGGCAGCCATTAGTAATATAACCTTTAGTGCAAGGCCTGGTGAAACAACAGCTATTATTGGTGGTACAGGTTCAGGTAAATCAACTCTTATAAACTTAATACCACGTTTTTATGATGCAACTAGTGGCCAGATATTGGTTGATGGAGTGGATGTACGCGAAATGAGTCAGGAAGCTCTAAGGTCTAAGATTGGTTTTGTTCCTCAAAATACTGTACTCTTTTCTGGAACCATTGCTGAGAATATTAAATATGGCAAGGATAATGCTACTATTGAAGAAATTCAGCATGCAGCTACGGTAGCACAAGCTACAGATTTTATTAATGGAATGAAAGAAGGATATGACCATCTTATTGCCCAAGGAGGAACAAATGTTTCCGGTGGACAAAAGCAACGCCTTTCTATAGCGCGCGCTTTAGTTAGAAAACCTGGAATATATATTTTCGATGATAGTTTTTCAGCACTTGATTTTAAAACAGATGCAAAACTACGTGCAGCACTTAAAAAAGAAACAGCAAAATCTACAGTAATAATTATTGCCCAAAGGGTTGCAACAGTTATGGATGCGGATAGAATTATAGTAATAGATGATGGTAAAATTGCAGGAATGGGAACTCACAAGGAACTTTTAACTAGTTGTAAGATATATCATGAGATTGTATCTTCACAGCTTTCAGAGGAGGAATTATCATGAGTGAAAACAACAAGAACAGCAAATCAGGTGGAGGTTCGGGACACCAAGGTGGTGGACCAATGGGATCCTTCGCAGGGCCTAAAGTAAAAGCCAAAGACTTCAAAGGTACATTAAAAAGGCTTTTAAGTTATCTAAAGCCTCAAAGAACTAATTTTATTCTAGTTTTTATATTTGCGATCATAAGCACTATTTTTACAATAGTTGGGCCTAAGATATCAGGAAAAGCTATAGATAGATTAGTTCAAGGTATAATGAATAAATTTGCTCTACTTCAGTTGCATGCTCAGCAGGGCAAAATAGCAGATTTAATAAAGTCTGATCCAGCAGCTGCAAAGAGTCCCAAAGTAATTGAGGGTCTTGCTCAAATTAAAACTGGAAT
>DAVZGU010000227.1:0-4301 GCA_052274215.1 Clostridium sp.
AGGAGATACTTTGAGATTTGCTAACAATTCAAATGGACCAATAAGTATAGTACTTGCAGGTCTAGTCGGACCTATTGGAACTGTATCTATATTCAGAATTGTTTAACAAAATAAAGCTTTATCTTAAACAGTAACAGATTATAAAATAATTTCACTACCCTAACTGGCTGCCTATCGAAGGCAGCCTTTTTGATTACTATTACATTATTTTTATTAACGCATATACAGTCAAGTACTAAAAATCCTGCTAACATAATAAGTTAACAGGATTTTTAGTATAATATTTATTATTTTTTTGTTGTTATTAATAACAAGTACTATATATCTATCTGTTCAGATTTAGCTTCTGGACTAAATATTTCTCTTTTCTTCCAAATAAATATTCCCATAAGTACAGGCATAATTAAACCTACTAGCAAACTAATAAGTAACAAAGTGCTAACCTTATTAGCTACAAGTGAATATGCTGTTTGGGCTACTGTAGTAGTAAAATAGATATATATTCCTAATTCCTTCTTCATTAAAATTAAAATAACACTTACAGCTAATATTATTGCAAATATCAACCCAATAGTTATAGTGATATTTGTAATTTCAGCCATTCCCGCTGCTTTATTGAAAGCATTGGTCTTATCATTATTCACAAAAAAGTTTTTTATACTCCATAATCCAAACACACTACCAATCAATTGAAGAATCGCCATTGTTTTTATACCTGCGCCTACTTTCGGTTTTTTAACATTTTCCATAATTCGCCTCCGATAAATATATTTTTAAAATAATATAATAATGGCTTTCACCAAGATCTAACAACATTTCAGAAGGAAAGTCTCCCACTTCTATAAGTGGAAGTTAACTACCCTAGCAAAAATAAAACTTCAGTGGGTGTCTAAATCTCCTTTTGAAGTTGTTGATGCATCTTCGTAGAAGATGTTTCAGCTCCGCAGGAGATGATTTAATTGTAAATTGCCTTAATTGGATCCATTTTCGATGCATTAATTGCTGGTATAATTCCGAAAATTATTCCAATAATAACAGAGATTGCAGTTGCTCCTATAACGCTTGCTCCGCTCATAACTGGAGGGAATGGCATAAATATACCAATTATTTTACAAAAAATAAATCCGAATAATATGCCGAGTAAACCACCAAGCCCTGTCACCATAATCGCTTCTATAAGAAATTGGAGTAATATACTTTTAGGTTTTGCCCCAATAGCTCGACGAATACCAATTTCTCGTTTCCGCTCAGTTACAGAAACATACATTATATTCATTACACCTATTCCCCCAACAAATAAGGAAATACCACTAATCAGCGCTATAAAAGCAGTTAAATACCCAATAATCTGTCCAAAAATCTTAGTCATTGCCTGAGGGTCCTGAAGCTTATACTCACCTTTCAAATTAGGATGAGCCTTAATAAGCTCCTTTTTTATGTTTTCAAAAACCTTATCTTTATCTTCACCCTCTTTAAGATAAATATCTAAGCTTGAAATAGTGGTATCCGTATTCATATCTTCTTTTGATTCCTTTGAAATATAACTTATTCCACTTGTTAGATCGAATTCAGCCTTTTTTTCTAGAACTCCTACTACCTCGTAGATAATTCCATTTACTGTTATTCCACAACCTACTGCTTTTTCTGGAGATTCCAAAAGTTCTTCTGCTACTTTATAATCCAACATAATTAACTTTTTAGAATTCTCATCTTTTTTGAAAGAACGGCCATACTTAATATTTATATCTTTACCATCATAATCCTGTATCCCACTTTGTGTGTTTTTATCAATATATGTACATTCTCCATATATAATTCCTCCGTTTCCTTGCACACCCTTCGATACCTCAGCCTTTTCTACTCCAGGCACTGTTTTAAGAGAATATGGATCTGTTTTGCTAAAGGGTTCAATCAAGCTTAAATCCGCTTCCCTGTTTTCTGCCTCAAAATTAACATTTATTTTATTTGCATCGGTGTCAGCCATAGATTCATTCATTTTTACCTTTAGCCCATTACCAACTGACATAATTGATATTACAGAGCTTATACCTATGATTATTCCTATCATTGTGAGGAAAACTCTTAATTTATGTGATTTTAGACTGTATACTGAAGTTTTGATTAAATTTATTATAGACATATCTAATCCACCTTTGTTATCACTCCATCTTTTAAATGGATTACTTTGCTAGCATATTTAGTTAAATCATCATCATGTGTTACCATTATTATTGTTTTATTTTCTTCATTAAGTTTCTTTAGTATATTCATGATTTCCTCTCTGGTTTTACTGTCTAGAGCGCCTGTTGGCTCATCAGCTAAAATCACGTAAGGATTGTTAATGAGAGCTCTTGCTATTGCAATACGTTGTTGCTGTCCTCCAGATAATTGCGAAGGTGATTGCTTCTCTTTATGAAGCAATCCTACCGTATCTAAATATTTTTCTACAAGGTGAGCTCTTTCTTTTTTAGGTACATCAGTGCCTTCTTTATAAAGCAAAGGAAGTTCAACATTCTGACCAATAGTCAATGAATCTATCAAATGAAACTGTTGAAATATAAATCCCAGATAACTATTTCTAAGTTCTGATCTTTCATTTTCACTAAGATGAGTAACATCCTTGCCATTAAATGCATATTTTCCATTATCAAAATGATCAAGGAAACCAAGAAGGTTTAAAAGTGTAGTTTTTCCGCTACCTGATTTCCCCATTATCATAACAAAGTCACCTTGTTCTATAGTTAAATTTATATCCTTCAATACGTGTAATTTGGAATCCTTTAACTTATAATACTTATTAATATTTGTTAACTCAATAAGATTACTCAACAGAAATACCTTCCTTCATATCTTTAGTAGTTTTCGCTATACGGTCATTTTCATTTAGCCCACTAAGCACAACAACTTCTGGCGTTGTAGCTTTTTTATAAGTGATTGCTTGTTTTTTTAACTTTTTGTCCACAACCTTGAACACGTATTGCTTTCCAGCTTCCTCGAGTATTGCACTCTTAGGTATTTTCATCTCTTCATCTTTAAGTTTCACCGTGGCTTGTACATGAAACCCATTGATAACATCTTTTTGTGAATCCAAGGATACATTTGCATCATAATAAGATACAGCAGAAGCTCCACCTGTAGCACCTTGCGCCCCAGCCGCTACATCTGGTGCTGCTGGACTATTTCCTACACTTTTCACCTTTCCAGTTACCGTTTTATTTTTAGCGAATATAAGTATATCCACTTTTTGATTTTCCTTTATCTTTGTTTGATCCTTTTCATTAATACTTCCTTTTACATAAACTGCAGTAGACTCTATTACAATATATGGTTTTGTCATATCTTTAGAATCACTTAATATTACTTTTCCATTTATCGGAGCTTTTATATAAGTGTATTCTTTCTCTTTTGAATTTTTAAGCATACCTCTTGAAGTATCAATTTGAGTTTGCACAGCATCTATTTGATCTGAGTAGCCACTAATTTGAGCCTCAGTCCCCGCTGATGCACCCATGCCAGCACCACCAGCACCAGCACCAGCCTGTACGGATTGCGCTGCTTGTTCTTTTTCTTCTTCCTTTTGCTTTGCTAAAAGTTTTTTTGCTTCTTCCTGTTTATCTTGTAATTTCTCTTTTTGCTTGTTAGCATTCGTAATTTCTTGATTTCCCTTATCTATCTCATCCGTAACCAAACTGTTTCTGTATGTAAACAGAGCGTCCCCTTTCTCTACTACTTGTCCATCAGTAACCGAAACCTTATTTATAGTTCCTTTTGTTTCATCTCGATATATATTTTCCGTTTTTTCAGGAACAATAACACCATTTACGAATATTTTCTCTTTAGCCGGTATTGTGTATAAAGCTACTGGTTCACCTTTATTACCTGCTGAATCTTTATTGTTTTTAACCACATAGGCAATAATTCCAGATAGTATTATTACACCAATAATACTGATAAAAATAATATTTTTCTTTTTCATAGATTTCCCCTCCTATAAATGCACTTTAAACAAAAAAACTTGTTAAATTAATAACAACTTCCATAATTAGTTTACTACATTTTTCTTTAATTTACAACATTTGCAGTAAAAGCTTTGTTTTATAATCTTTTTATATACTTAAATATGCTTTTATTCCTCATTCAAGCATACTTTGTCCGTATTATATTTCATAAGGGGCTATAATTCAATATAAAATGCATTAATCGTCATTATTAAGACATAAACGGAATTTAAACTAATCATTAGGGTCATACATTCAGAGTTTAACGACATTTCAGAAGGAAAGTCGTTAAAATTAAATATA
>DAVZGU010000228.1:0-4279 GCA_052274215.1 Clostridium sp.
ATTAATATTTTTTCTGTTTACATTTATACTATTAAACAAATTATTAATCATATAATTATAGTAGCTTTGAAGATTTTCTCTATTAATTCCATAATATTCGTCCAGGTTAAATGTTCTGACCTCATTAAAATCTACTTCTTTTTTGTTATACAACGCAATTAATTCCTTATACATGCCAAGTGGAGTATCTCCAGTAGCTAGGCCCAATACACTATCGGGCTTTAACATAACTTGGCTTGCAATCATCAAAGCAGCTTTTTTACTCATTTCTTCATAATTGTCTAAAACTAATATTCTCATGTTCGCACCACCTCATAATAATACTCAAAATTTTATTTTTGAGTTTCGTAAACTATTTTACCTTCTACTATTGTTAAAAATACATCTATATCATCATCAAAAACAACTATATCTGCATCTAATCCAGCCTCTAAGCTGCCCTTTTTATTATCCATATTAATAACCTTTGCCGGAACATGCGATGCCATTGCCACTACCTCGTAGATTTCTAAATCACTATGATTTAGCATGTTTTTCACGGCCTTATTTAAGGTTAAAACACTTCCTGCGAGTGTTCCATCCTGAAGTCTTGCAGCTCCATTTTCAACTATTACCTTCTGTCCACCAAGATCATAATTACCACTCTTCATACATCCAGCTCTCATAGAATCTGTTATAAGTACCATTTTATCTTTATGTTTGACATTTATGAGCATCTTAAAAATTGCTGGATGAACATGTATTAGATCCGCTATTAGCTCGCATGTTATATCATTTGTAAAAATTGCACCTACAATTCCTGGCTTTCTATGATTCAAGGGAGTCATAGCATTGAATGTATGGGTCGCATGTGTTACTCCATCCTCAATCGCACGTACAGCCTCTTCATAACTTGCATCTGAATGACCTACTGATAATGTGATTTTAGAATTACTTTTTACTTTTTTTATAAAACTATGATTTTCATCCTTTTCTGGCGCAAGGGTTATAATTTTAATAATATCTAAATAATCCTTTATAATATCATAATTGGGCTTTATAATATTATCTGCCTTCTGAGCCCCTTTGTACTTTTCATTTATGAAAGGTCCCTCCATATGTGCCCCTAGAATCTTTGCCCCTTCATTTTCTAATGACATTGCTTGTCTTATAGCATCTAAAGCACTATATATACTAATGGAGTCCATAGTCATTGTAGTAGGTAGATAGGATGTTACTCCATTTTCAGCTATTGTAGTACTTATAACTCTTAATGCCGTAGCCGTTGCATCCATGGTATCATAGCCTCCAGAGCCGTGAATATGAATATCAATAAAGCCAGGCGAAACATATTTACCCTTAGCATCTATCACTAGTATTTCTTCCTTATAATCTTTTTTATACTGAAGGAAGTTATCCTTATTTATAATGTCTATAATTTTTGTATCAAAGATTATTACGCTGTCATGAATTATTCTATCCCTCATAATAAGTTTTCCATTAACTATAGCTTTAATATTAATCACCTCATCAAATATTTGAATATAATTATTATAATATTGCTAATGCCTTAGCTACATTTCCCTTGCTCTTTTCCAAGGCTTCTTTGGCTTCTTTAAAAGTTACATCTTTTTTAATTTTAACAATACACACTTTAGGGTCATATTCACAGATTTCTAGATTTTTATTCACTAGGGCATCATCTACACCTGTGGCAAGCTTTACTATTTCGCGTACACGTTGCTTCAACTTTTTATTAATGGGTCGTACATTAACCATTAAGTTAGTATAAGTTTTGCCAAGTTTTATCATGGCCACAGTGCTTAACATATTTAAAACCATTTTTTGTGCAGTACCTGCTTTCATTCTAGTTGACCCTAGTATTACTTCTGATCCAACCTCTATAGCTATAGTAACTTCGCAAATGTCTTTGATTTTACCATTTGAATTACATATAAGTGCTATAGTTTTGCAACCCATTTCTTTAGCGTATTCCACAGCGCGTACAACATAAGGGGTATTACCACTCGCTGTTACACCGACTATTACATCTTTTTTATTTATATTTACCTTTTCTAAATCTAGAATCGCCAGTTCTGGATCATCCTCCGTATGTTCAAGCCATCCACTTATTGCATCTTTTCCACCAGAAATAATTCCTTGAACCATAGAATCCGAAGTACCAAAGGTAGGAGGGCATTCTGACGCATCCATTACTCCTAATTTCCCACTTGTACCACTACCAATATAAAAAAGCCTCCCACCATCTTCAAAGCTTTCAACTATTAGTTCCACAGCTTTCTCTATATTACTTAGCTCATTTTCAATAGCTATAGCTACTTTTTTATCCTCATCATTCACTTTCTTAAGAATTTCAAAGGTGCTCATCATATCTAAATTAAATTCATTTTCATTATTTCCCTTCATAAAAAATCTCCTTATTTGTTGCTAAAGTATATAACAATTCTTGATTGTTTTTCTCTTATTTTAAGTTTATTTGATATTTATACTTATCACTTCTATATATGGCTTTGGTATATTCAATTGGAGTTTCATTTTCTAAATAGGTGGTTCGCCTAAATATTAGTGCCAAAGCATCATTTTCTTGATTTAGAAGTTTACTTTCATATTGATTTAGCATTGTAGGTTCAATAGTTTGTTTTGCTTTATCCAGATGATATCCATACTTTTCACGAAAGATTTCATATAGTGATTTATCTTCAATAATTTCTCTAGTCATTCCATTAAATAAATAATATGGAAGCCATGCTGTTTCAATGGCTACTGGTTGCTGATCACTAAATCTCAGTCTTTTAATTTCAATAATTTTATTTTCATCTTCAGGCATTTTCAGCTCAAGCTTGCATTTCTTTGTTGCATCTATTACCTTGAAAGATAATATTTTAGTTTTTGATACCACTCCATTTTCTTTCATTTGCTCAGTAAATCCTTTGAGGCGTGATATTTCGCTATTAACCTTTGCAGTAGACACAAAAGTCCCTTTTCCCTGTTCTCTATAAATTAACCCCTCATTTACTAATGACATAATAGCCTTATTTACGGTCATTCTGCTGACCCCTTGAATTTCACAAAGTTCTCTTTCTGTTGGAATTGATTCCCCTGGCTTTAAAACTTCATTTTCTATCATTTCCTGTAGTATTTCTTTTATTTGATAATGAAGTGGTATAGGGTTATCCTTCGAAATTTTTCTCAAAATTTTTCCTCCTCAGCTAACAATAAATTTTTATATACACAAACATAGTTTGTATGTTATTATGTTGTCATGTTGTATATACCAATTATATTTCAAATCCATTTTTTTTACAACCTATTTAAATTTACAAATAAAAATTTAGTATTAATTGTTTTCTAATTTAATTATAGCGTCCATAGAAAATAGTTTAGATTTAAAATTGATACATAATTAATTAACTATGCAAGATTTATAAGGCATATTCTCTTTTATCCTTCTATTGTAAACCTTTAATAAGATTAAATGTGTAATTAGTTAATTAAGTCACTTTAATATTTTTTTTATTATATATATCTGGTGTTAGATTTCTTAAATATTCTTAGTACTGAGTAATACTTAATAATATCTTTTCACCTATATTAATAAATATCAATGCATTTCCCCATATAATTTAATCATGTAACATTTCATGAAAACCATAGGGTAGATAAAAATCAATAGTTTTTATCTAATCCGCCAAAACCGAGGAGGTACTAAAATGTCTAAAAACAACAAATTTTCATCAAATCTTCAAAAACTTGGAAAAGCTATGATGATGCCAATTGCAGTTATGCCTGCAGCCGGACTACTATTAAGATTGGGGGCTCCAGATATATTTAATATTGCATGGATGTTCGCTGCCGGAAATGCTATTTTTGGCCATCTTCCTATAATTTTCGCTATTGGTATAGCTATAGGTCTTGCAGATGATAACAATGGAGTTGCAGGTCTTGCAGCTGCAGTTGGTTATTTTGTATTAACTGAAGTTGCTGTCACTTTTAATGCTAAGATAGATATGGGTGTACTAGCAGGTATTATCGTTGGTATATTATCTGGTTACCTATACAACAAGTATAAGAGTATAAGAGTTCCAGATTTCTTAGGTTTCTTCGGCGGTAAACGTTTTGTTCCAATTATAACATCCTTTTACACTTTAATTATAGGTGTAGGCGCTGGCTATATTTGGCCTCATATTCAAGATATTATTAATAATGCAGGAAATGTTATTGCTCACTCTGGTTCTATAGGCGCCTTCTTTTATGGAGTCCTAAATAGATTGCTTATTCC
>DAVZGU010000229.1:0-4274 GCA_052274215.1 Clostridium sp.
AAGGGCTCTTTCCATTTTGTGAGCCTTAAGAAACTAGTACCTTAAGTGTAATATTTCTTTCTTTTGCTATATTATTAATATCCGAAATTATAATTTTAAAAATATTTTGCAGCGAAATTTTTTCTTCATAATTATCTATACCTTCAGTAGTTAAATTTAATAAATCATCTACTACCTTAATTAATCTTTTAGTGCTTAATTCAGTAATTTCCACATTTTCTTTATACTCTTCAATAGACGGTAAATCCTCAAGTTGTAGTACATTTATAGATGCTTTGATGATTGTCAACGGAGTTTTCAACTCATGTGCTGCATTTGAAGCAAATCTTTTTTGGCTCTGAAATGACTTATCTAATCTTTCTAACATAGAATTAAATGATTTGGATAATTGCTCAATTTCATCATTAGTTTGAGAAACTTCTATTCTTTTTGAAAGATTATGACCACTAATATCTTGTATTGCATGAGTTAAATTTGTTAATGGCATTAATACCCTTCCTACAACAATATACGTGAATCCAATTCCTATAATAATTATAACTACCATAGTAACTAAGAGTTGCAATGAAAACCGTTTTTGTGCGTCTTTAGTTTTTATATTAGTACTTAAATTCCCCTCATAACTTGAAGATTCTTTATCTTGGTTAATACTATTAAATTTTTGTACACCATCTGAATAGGGTAAAATTTCTTTTTTCATTTCAGTTTCACCAAAAAAATGATATGCTCCACCAATTGATGATATAGTAAGTAACACTGCTATTGAAATAATTATTATGCCTACTAACACGGTTAGCCTAATTCTCAAACTAGATTTATTTCCCATCTTATTTTTCCTCTCATTTTGAAATAATATAGCCATGACCACGAACGTTTTTTATAACTTCTTCCCCATTTAAATATATAGCCATTTTTTTCTTTAATGAGTGCATATGAAATTTAAAAGAGTTAGAAAATAAATTAACTTCACTATCCCATACATGTTCAATTATTTTCTCAGTGCTTATAACATTATTTTTATTCATAATTAAATATTCTAATATAGAATATTCCTTTTTCGTTAAGTGAATTTCTTCACCATCAATTAGTACCTGTCTTTGTACTGTTTTCACTATTATTCTATTACAACATAAATCAGTATTTTGTTGAATAAATGAACGCCTTATCAAATTTCGTATTCTTGCGTCAAGTTCTCTAAAATCGAAAGGCTTTGTAATATAATCATTTCCTCCACTATCAAGTCCCAGTATTTTATCATTAACTTCGCTCCTAGCTGAAAGAATTAAAATCTTTATTTCAATATCTTTTTTTCGTATTTCCTTAAGAACTTCTATTCCATCAATTTGGGGCAAATTTAAATCAAGTATAATTAAATCATATTCATTTATTCCATAGTAATCTAAGGCTTCTTCACCATCGAAAGCGCAATCAATGGCGTACCCTAATTTTGTTAAGCCTTTTGCTATTACTAAAGATAATGTTCTTTCATCTTCAACTAATAATATTTTCACCATATCCTCCACTTGAATGTATTTTTATCTGTTTATGTACTTTATTATACTGATTAATTTGGTGAATTCAATAAGTTTTTTCTTATTGGTTATATAACATCACTTTTTAAATGCTTTTTAAAGAAAACTAACCTTAATCTAACTAATGCTCCTGTATACTAAGGCCATGGTGAATGACACCTAAACAAATTTACAGGAGGTTTTTATTATGAAAATGAAAAAAATTAGTGTTGGACTTTTAGTAGCTACTATGGCAATTGGTAGCACTGTGACTGCTTTTGCAGCAAGTAATGGTACTGGGAACGCGTTAGATCAACTCTCTGCTACATACAAAGTATATAAAACGGGTGAAAAAATGCCTGAGATGCCCAAAGGTGCAGTAATGATTAACAAGAATGTTACTGAAGCTAACGAAGAGAATTTAAACTATGATGTCAAGACATATAAAGCTGGCGAAATGCCTGACACAAAGCCGGAAGGAGCAGTAATGCTTAATAAAGAAGTGAAATAACAAATTAAATCATAAACATACAAAGCTGCACAGATTGTGCGGCTTTGTTCAGGTGATATATAGGTCTTTTAGACATAAAAATACACCCCTTTCTAGTACAGATTTTTATTATTTAATCTGTCTACTTTAAGGGGTGAATATCAGTATCTATTCTATAGGTTCTATTTTATACACTACTGATAGATTAAATTCTAGCAAGTATCAAGGATTATACGTTTATAGAAGTTTCTACTCCTAATGCATCTTTGTTGGCCTCAATTATTGGTTTTACATATTCAGCTATAAATTCTACTACTTGACTTGGAGCTCTACCTACAAATTTAATTGGGTCAATTACAGCTAGAATCTCTTCTTTTGACATCTTAAAACTATCATCATTTATAATTCTTTCTATAAGATCATTATTTAAGCCTTCTTCTTTAACGCGCTTTGCTGCAGCCATAGAATGAACTCTAATGGTCTCATGAAGCTCTTGTCTGTCCCCGCCCCTTTTAACAGCTTCCATAAGGATATTTTCTGTAGCCATAAATGGAAGCTCGTGGTTTACATGAGCAGTAATTACTTTTTCATATACTACCATGTTTCCAGCTATATTCATATACAAATTTAATACTCCATCAAGTGCCAAGAAAGCTTCAGCTACGGATATTCGCTTATTAGCTGAATCATCTAATGTTCTTTCGAACCATTGTGTTGCAGCTGTTATAGCAGGATTTAATGAATTCACTATAATATATCTTGATAAAGAGCTAATTCGCTCAGAACGCATAGGATTCCTTTTGTATGCCATTGCAGAGGATCCAATTTGATTTTTTTCAAAAGGCTCTTCCACTTCTTTCATGCTTTGAAGTATTCTTAAATCATTACTGAATTTATATGCACTTTGAGCTATTTCTGATAATGTATTTAATACTATAGAGTCTACTTTTCTAGAATAAGTTTGACCAGTAACGGGATATGTATCTTCAAAGCCCATTTTATTCGCTACATATTTATCTAAGTCTTTTACCTTTTTCTCATCATTTTCGAATAGATTCATAAAGCTTGCTTGAGTTCCAGTTGTTCCTTTAACTCCTAATAGCTTTATTTTATCTATTACAAAGTCTAAATTTTCTAGATCCATTATCAATTCTTGAATCCATAGAGTTGACCTTTTACCTACAGTAGTTAATTGAGCTGGCTGTAAATGGGTAAAACCTAGTGTAGGAACATCTTTATACTTTAATGCAAATTCTGAAGATTTACTAATTACATTAATTAATTTTTTCTTAATTAATAATAAAGCCTTTTTCATGACTATTAAGTCTGTATTATCGCCTACATAGCAGCTAGTAGCCCCTAAATGAATAATACCCTTCGCAGTAGGACATTGAACGCCATATGCATATACATGGCTCATTACGTCGTGTCGTATTTCTTTTTCTTTTGCTTCAGCCACTTCGTAATTAACGTTATCTACATAGGATTTAAGCTCTTCAATTTGAGCTTCTGTAATATTGATTCCTAATATCTTTTCACCTTCAGCTAGTGCAACCCAAAGCTTTCTCCATGTTCTAAACTTCATATCATCTGAAAATAAATAACTCATCTCTTTTGATGCATATCTACTATTTAATGGTGTATTATAAGAATTTCTCATATTCTGCCTCCATACGTACAATTTTAAATATAAAACAAATTTTATTCACATTATAACATACAATAGTGCTAAAAGTAATGAAAATGTTCGCATACTTAATTTGTACTTTCCAAATTATTTTTTAGTATATAAATTTATATACCATAACATTATATACGCTTTAAAGAAATTATTAAACAGTTCTAAAATATTATATTTATAATATAATTTATACAAATAGAATAATTATATTAGTTTGGGGGTAATTATGTATAAGCTTAGTATTATAGACAAACTTTCATTTGTGTTTGTATTGATTGGTGCTTTAAATTGGGGACTTTTGGGATTGTTAAATTTTAACTTAGTTAGTCTTATCTTTGGATTTGTTCCCTTCCTTGCTAGAGCAATATACATTTTAGTAGGATTATCTGCTGTGAATATTATTGTTTTCATAGCGAGAAATAAAAAAAATTAGCTCCTCTTTTCTATTAATATTATCTTAAATAGTGTAATATTAATAGAAAAAATACTCCGTAAATTATTGAGGCCGCTGAAAAAAGCACTCTTTATTTAGTAGAATTTTCAAACTTGAATAGAAAAAGCATGAGATATCCATATTTTTGGATATCTCATG
>DAVZGU010000230.1:0-4261 GCA_052274215.1 Clostridium sp.
AGACTACAAACTCATGAATACACAAAGTGATAACAGAGGACAAATAAGAAATAATATACCAATAGGTATTACAGTAGACGTTGTATTAAAAAAAGACCAAAGAACAACTAAACTAACCAGAGGTGTAGTAAAAAGATTATTAACCAACTCAGCAGTACACCCAAGAGGTATAAAGGTTATGCTAGAAGATGGCCAGGTAGGAAGAGTCCAAGCCATTATATCAAAATAGAAACTAATAGTTTGAAGTCAATTTACAATTGTAAATTGACTTTTAAATTTTATTATATATAATTACCTTGCATTTCTAATACAAATGATATATAATAATAAAGTTACCTAGTAAAAATAAAATCTCTGCAAATACATTGCAAAGTCGGATCATTAAAACACTTAGCAAAAGAGAAGACCTGAATTTTAAAAATCCAATTCTTAAATTCTTACCCTTTTCACTCTGAAACTTCTTAATGAATCCCTTATTAAAATTTTGTTGAATAACGTACTGATAACGCTTATAACATATCCTAATTTGTTATAGCAGGATTTCAAATCATTATAAAGAAGCAAAGCAATTAATATTTGTTTCATGCTCTCATAATAGCAAGGAGGTGTTTATATGAGAAAAGACGAACTAGTTGAAATTACAGAAGATGTAATTAATGAATGTTTAGAATGTTTAGACTAACAAAAAAAAAGCAAATCTGTCACTATTGACGTTCTAGTGTAGGTTTCTTTTTTTTTATATGAATATAATTTATAAATATCAACTTTAAAGTTGTATTGTGGAATATTCCAAATGCTTAATATCTAATAAATATTTTTAAATAAATAATGCTATAAATAGAGGAAATTCCTTTTAAGTAGAGAATATGTGTTAATAGAGAGAATGTAATTAAAAAGGAGTGTTTATAATGTTAACGATTTCTTTTATTAGTGGTGATACGGAACTATTTGATTTAAAACAATCTGAATGTGATCTGTTTAAAAGTTGGTTTTATAATTTTGAAAACTCCAGGCCTCATGAAGTTAATAATATGGGAAAAAAATATTTGTTTAATAAAAAAGCAATAGCTTATATTGAGATAGAGCCTTAGGTTTTGATGATGTATCAAAGTTTGGAATAAAATAAAAAAACCTGCATTTCTATAAGAATGCAGGTTTTTTTATATTTTAATGATTATTTACATAATATATAGGTAGAAAGAGAAGGCACACTTACCTCATTAATACAAGTTTTAACGCCTCTAGTTACCCCTGTTTTATCAACTTCATATTCATTTGCTATAATATTCCATTCTTTATCATCTGGTAAAATCACTTTTATTTCTTCTTTGTTAGCATTATGAATTATAATTAATTTACTATAACCATCTTTGAATGGGGAAGTTAATTCATAAGCTACACAGTTATAAGGCGATCCAAGGAATATCAAAGATTCTCTTACTTCACACGCATCGTCTAAGGTCATAACTTTTTGGCTTTTTCTTAAAGTTATTAACCCCTTAATATATTCATAGGTTTCTGCGAACTCAGCTTTTCTACTCCATAGTATTTCATTCACAGCGTCACCAGAATTATAGCTATTATGATTTCCTTGTTTGGTCCTTAGTATTTCTGTTCCACCTTGAATAAAAGGCACTCCTTGAGATGTAAGGACTATAGATAAAGCCAATCTATTCATTTTTTCTCTTTCCAAAGGAGTATTATTGGGATTGCTTTTTTCAAATTTATCATATAAGCATAAATTATCGTGAGCACTTACATAGTTTATTGTTTCACCAGGATCTTGCGAGAAATCATATATTTCATTGCTATATTTAATGCCACCAACAATGCCCTTTTTAACTTCTAGCTCGAGGCCTACGCAACCATTTACAAATCCTGATTGGCTACCGTCATTATCTCCCTTAATTGCATTTCTTAGAGCATCATTATATACAGATACTTGCATACCCTTTTGGCTACCTTTTCTTAGTTGCATAGAAGATGGTAATGATGATGATCCACCTGTCCATGGTTCACCATAAATAATAATATTTGGATTAATAATTTTTGCTTGTAGTGTTACTTCTTTCATTGTATCAATGTCATGAAGCGCCATCAAATCAAATCTAAATCCATCTATCTTGTATTCTCGGGCCCAGAACTTAATACTATCTACTATAAATTTTCTCATCATTGGTTTTTCTGACGCTGTTTCATTTCCACAGCCTGAACCATTAGTATAGTTGCCTTCGCTATCTGTTCTATAATAATAGCCAGGCACCAAGAGGTCCATTGGTGAGTTACCTGTTGTAAAGGTGTGATTATATACAACATCCATAATTACGCTGATACCATTTTCATGCAAAGTTTGAATCATTGTCTTAAACTCGCGAATTCGCACAGTACCATCATAGGGATTCGTAGCATAAGAACCCTCTGGGACATTATATAAATAAGGGTCATATCCCCAATTATAGCCACCCTTAGTTTCATCCACACTTTCAAAGTCAAAAACAGGCAATAAATGAACATGAGTTATTCCTAAATCTTTAAGGTGGTCTAGTCCTGTAACAACACCCTTAGAAGTTTTGGTGTTTTTTTCACAAAATGCTAAGTATTTTCCTTTATTTTTAATCCCAGAATCTTCTGATACTGAAAAATCCCTAACATGAATTTCGTATATTACTGCCTCAGTTCTGTTAATTGGTACAGGTTTTCTATGATTTTCCCAATTGGTGGGATTTAAAGAAGGGAAATCAATAATCATACCCTTTTCACCATTGGCACTGGATCCTTTAGTATATATATCTGGTGTTTCCTTTTCCACGCCACCATTTGATACTAAATAATTATAGTATTTATTTTTAAAATCACCCTTAAGTTTAAACGCCCAAACTCCTTTTTCTTCCTTGGTCATTTCATATTTTTGTCCTAAGTCATCATCGGGAGTTTCATAGACTATTACTACAAGTTTTTCAGCAGTAGGTGCCCAAACCTTAAATGTTGTGTAGTCAATAGTATAAACTGCGCCTAAATCATTCCCATAGTATGTGAATTCTTGATTTTCTAATACTTTTATCATCATCAATCTCTCTCCTTAAAAATCCATTAAATCATCACCATAAAATACTGTTAGACTTTTTATGAAATAGGACATGCGTTTGCATAGGTATAAAACAGAGTAAGTGTTTCTTTCTTCATAATATGAAGTATGCGTGAAAAATAATCCTAAAATTTATAGTTATTTAGTTGATTCCCTTTCAACTAATTTTGTGTCAATAATATAATTGTCTATAGATTCTTTTTCGTTTTCTAATTTGTTTATTAACAGCTTAACTGCAAAATAGCCTAATTCTTCAGAATTAATATCAACCGAGGATAGTGATGGATTTCTATAAGCTGCAAGTGGAGTGTTATTAAATCCAACAATTGAAATATGACGCTCTGACATTTCGCTTATGGCTTTGGATGCACCAAAGGCAATTAAATCATCAGTAGTGACAACAGCTGTAGGGGTAGAGTTATTTAAAATTTTTTTCATAGCATTATAACCACTAATTTCTGTAAACTCTCCTAATTGTACCATGTTTTCGTCTATTTCCACTCCGATATTTTCAAGGGCTCTCTTGTAACCTTCTAATCTGTTTATAGTTACATTAAGCGTAGACGAACCACCTATAAATGCAATTTTTCTCTCACCCTTTTGTATAAGAGAATTAACAACATTGTACATGGCGTTAAAGTTATCATTATCAACCCATAAAACACCTTCGGTATTTTCGGGTTTACCTATTACTACGAAAGGATAATCTGCTTCTTTTAAATAAGCAATACATTTGTCATCCTTCCTTACTGTTGGTAAAATAATCCCATCAACTCTTCTACTATTCATTAAACTTGATATGTATTCAACTTCTTGATCTTCATCGCTGCTGTAAGCATACATAATATAATATCCTTTTTTTTGAGCATAGTGACTTATACCTCTCATAACTTGGATGAAAAAAGGATTAACAAATAAATCTTCATCAGTATTAGGTAAAATAAGTCCTATAGTCTTTGTTGTTTTGCTAACCAGGCTTCTAGCTATTGCATTAGGATGATAATTTATTTCCTTCATTGCTTTATAAACCCTATCTTTTGTGGCGTCACTAATTTTAGGATTATCCGCAATTACTCTTGAAACTGTGGATGGTGATACATTTGCTATCTTAGCTACTTCTTTTATAGTTACAGACATGAAAACTTCACTTCCTAATTTCTAAAAATATTCTATGCT
>DAVZGU010000231.1:0-4248 GCA_052274215.1 Clostridium sp.
ATAAGAAGAGCAGAAACATTGAAATTTCATTTAGAAATTCTTCTTTTGCTAATCTGAAATTCTCGTGAGTCTGACAGGAAGTCAGACTAGCGAACCTGAGGCAGGACGCCGAATGTGAGCGTTAGAGAATTTTAGATTTACAAAATATTAGAATTCCTTAATGGAATTTCACGTTTCAAACTCTTATTTCAAGTCATGCAGGAGAAAGTTCATATTTTTATTTGATATTAAGTAAATTATTTATTAGTGTTTGGAGTTCTTTAGTTTTATCTTTATCCATTGGTTCTACGCCTTTTAATTTATAAGGGATAGATAGAGCTTCATATTTACTTACTCCAAGAACGTGATAGGAGAGGAGCTCTACTTTATCAACATTTGGTACTTCTTCACTAATAATTTTCGCGAGTTTAGTTATATGTTCCACAGAATCTGTAATTCCGGGTACAACAACGTGTCTTACCCAAACTCTAGTTTCTGATTGTCTTAACGCTTCTAAAAATGAATTAACATCAGTTGAATCTCTGCCAGTTAAATTAACATAACCTTGACCAGTTGTATGTTTTATATCCAAAAGAACTAAATCTGTATACTTTAATATCTCAGAATAGTCACCATCACCAAAACCAGCTGTATCTATGGCAGTATGTATGCCATTTTGTTTACATAATTTTAAACACTCAAGTAGAAATTGTGGTTGAACTAACGGGTCGCCGCCAGAGAAAGTAACTCCACCGGAAGATCTATTAAAATATGGTTTGAATCTAATGATTTTTTGAACAATTTCTTCCGCAGTCATTTCAATGCCGCCACTTAGCTTCCAAGTATCGGGGTTGTGGCAATAGGCACATCTTAGTTTGCAGCCTTGAAAAAAAACTACTACTCTTATTCCGGGACCATCAACTAGGCCCATGCTCTCTATAGAATGAATTTTACCTTTTACCATATATATTCCTCCTTCACTTTAGTGCAAAAAAATTAATATGAAAACTAACTTATGTTCATTTCATATTAAAACAAAAACAATATTTTTGCTTTAATATAAAATGAAATCAACAATTAGTTTTATATAACTTGAGAAGTGCTTATAATGAGTACCTCTCATATTATATAAAATTTTAAAATTAATTAGATTTTTTTATGGAAAGTTCTACTAATAACTTCAAGTTGTTGTTCTTTTGATAATCTATTAAAATGGACAGCATATCCTGATACTCTTATTGTGAGTGTTGGATATTTGTCTGGATTCTCATAAGCATCAACCAAAACTTCTCTATTTAGTACATTTACATTTAAATGGTGTGCACTTTGTGCAAAATAGCCATCTAAAAGGAAAACTAGATTGTTTATTCTTGTAGCTTCATCTATTCCAAGTGCAGCTGGTACTATTGAAAAAGTATTTGAAACTCCATCTTGGCAATAATTTCTATAAGGAATCTTAGCAACTGAATTTAATGATGCTAATGCTCCATTTTCATCGTTACATTGTGTTGGGTTTGCTCCTGGAGCAAGTGCTATACCTTGTTTTCTTCCATCAGGGGTTGAACCTGTCTTCTTACCATAAACCACATTCGATGTAATAGTAAGTGCTGATAAAGTATGTTCTGCGCCCTTATATGCAGGGTGTGTTTTAAGATTATCGCTGAACTCTTTTATAAGATTAACAGCTAAATCATCAACTCTATCATCATCATTTCCGTATTTAGGGAAATCTCCTTCAATTTTAAAATCAACGGTTATGCCATTCTCATTTCTTATTGGAGATACCTTAGCAAATTTTATAGCACTTAAGGAGTCGGCTGCAACAGAAAGTCCTGCTACTCCAAATGCCATAAAGTATTTAAGATCAGTATCATGAAGAGAAAGTTGACCAGCTTCATAAGCATATTTATCATGCATATAATGTATGGTATTCATTGTATCTACATACATTTGTGCAACATATTTTAAAACTTTTGAATACATTTTTCTAACTGCTTTGTAGTCAAGAATTTCATCAGTTGTCTTTTCAATTCCAGGTACTACAAGTTTGCCTTTTAATTCGTCGACTCCACCATTAAGTGATAGTAATAATGATTTTGCAAGATTAGCTCTTGCTCCAAAGAACTGCATTCTCTTACCAATTTCCATAGCAGATACACAACAAGCTATACCATAATCCTCACCATATATTGGTCTCATTATATCATCATTTTCATATTGTACGGCATCAGTTTCGATAGACATTTTAGCACAATATTTTTTGAAAGTTTCTGGTAATTTTTCTGACCAAAGTACAGTCATGTTAGGTTCTGGTGCTGATCCTAGGTTTGTTAATGTATGAAGGAATCTAAAGGAATTCTTTGTTACCATCGCTTTGCCATTAAGAGCAACGCCACCTATTGATTCTGTTACCCAATTTGGATCTCCACCAAATAAATCATTATATTCAGGAGTTCTAAGATGTCTTGCCATTCTAAGTTTAATTACGAATTGATCAATAATCTCTTGAGCTTCATCTTCAGTTATTAAACCTTTCGCTAAATCTCTTTCAAAATAAATATCTAAGAAAGTAGTAGTTCGTCCAAGTGACATTGCAGCACCATTGTTTTCTTTTATTCCTGCAAGGTATCCTAAATAAACTGCTTGTACTGCTTCTTGTGCAGTGGTAGCCGGTTTTGAAATATCAACGCCGTATTTTGAAGCCATGCTTTTTATTTGACCAAGTGCCTTAATTTGCATGCTTAGTTCTTCTCTATGTCTTATTAAATCATCTGATGCATGTCCTGTTAATTCTTTTAAATCTTTTTTCTTTTGTTCAACTAAAAAATCTAATCCATAAAGAGCTATTCTTCTGTAATCTCCTATTATTCTTCCTCTACCATATGCATCTGGAAGTCCAGTTAATAACCCTACATTTCTTGCAACTTTAGTAGCATCAGAATATGCATCGAAAACTCCTTCATTGTGAGTTTTTCTATACTTAGGGAAGTATTTCTTTATATCCTTGTTTAATTCGTAACCATACTCTTCAAGTGATTGCTCTACCATTCTAAAGCCACCAAATGGGTTTACTATTCTTTTGAGTGGTGCATCTGTTTGTAATCCAACAATTACTTCATTTTCTTTATCTATATATCCAGGTGCAAAATTATCTATGCCTGAAACCTCATTAGTTTCTACATCTATAATACCTTTTTTTATTTCTTCTATAATAAGTGAATTAGCTTTATCCCAAACTTTATTAGTTTTATCAGTTGTTCCTACTAAGAAACTATCATCACCTTCATATAAGGTATAATTTTTTTGAATAAAGTCTTTTACATTAATTTCATCTTTCCACTGGTCGCCTTTAAAGCCTGTCCATTGTTTAAACATTTGTTTTCCTCCTTATAATACATTAATGCTATGATGCTTTATAATGCATTAATGTTATGATACTTTTTAAAGTGATTGGTTTTACGTAAAATTACAACAAATTCATAAAATAATCAATATATAGTAATAGTAATTTAAATTGATTATGTCGATATATATATTGTAATATTAAAAATGAAACAGTTCAAGTGTTTTATAAAAGTTGGAAAATTGAAAATATTTAATTGGCTATGTGAACGTTGAAATACAACGATTTATACGTGTTAAAGATTTAACAAAAAAAAATAACAGGATGTTTTTAAAATGAAACAACGCCATACTGGATTGGTTTTTTTTAGAAAAACATACTTAATTATTTGAAGTTTTAACAAATTATATCAATGTGGATTATTAATCAAATTATATCTTGAATCTTTGCAGAAGAAGATTTAATACAGACTATTCGGAGAATATGTATCGCTAAAGGGGTAGAAGATATGGGATAAACAAAGAGACATATATGTCATCTTTAAAAAACCATATTATTTTCATTTACAATGATGTATAATTAATAATACTGCATCAATTATAATGGAGGTAAATTATATGAAGAAGCCTAGCATGTTTAGTAAGGATTATGAGAAAGAAGTGAAAAAACGAAGAAAAACAATATTATTATTGATTATTGTACCTATAATAGGGTTGAGCATATTTTTAGCTACAGATTTTGATTTTTTACTAAGTAAACCAAAAATCAATACAAAGGATAAGGGAAATAAGGCAGCAGAATCACAAAAAAAATCAGAAGAAGCTGTTAAACAACAGGCAGATGATGAAAAGTCGAAAGCTACAGATGCTTCAGCAAAAGCAAAAGCAAAAGCAAAAGCAGAGGCTGATTTAAAGGCGGAAGCGGCT
>DAVZGU010000232.1:0-4237 GCA_052274215.1 Clostridium sp.
AATACTAACTTCTAAATTATATTAAGAAACAATATTTATATTATACTATCTTTTCTTAAAGATTTCAATTAAAACCATAAAATCTGAGAAGTAAAACTTCTATGCTCATAATCATTACAGAATTATTTATTAGATTGAATGTTTATTTTAAACTATGTTATGATTTCATTGTGCCAATCCAATGGAAGTTATCATTTCTAATTTAAAACAAGGTTCAAGAGAAAATCATTGTGAATATGAAGTACATTTTAAGTCAAGATGATTATTGTTACTTTCGTTTGGAGTAATAATAGTCATCTTTTTGTTAGCGGACTGATGGTAAAATGAACCTGGAAGTAATGTTATATTTACTTCCATAATAATGAAAATATTTTTTTTAGAAAAGAGGTGCTAGATTTTATGAAAGCTTTTATTAAAAAACATGAGTATAATTATATAAGAAAGCGCTTATATGATTTAAATAATGCTTTCAGAGTTTGTCTAGATATTAATATTATTGAAGTTACTAAAGCATATAAACACCAGCAAATATTAAATATTTTCACAAATTTATCCGAGGAAGAAAAAGAACTACTTGATATTAGTAAAATAACCACCCCATTACACATCGATAAATATTTAGCTGAATTGAATGAATATGTATATGGAATGCCAAACATTACAAATGCACAAATTAGCAGATTGTTTAAAAAGGAAAAGAAATTCAAATTACCTAACTTAAATGCACAGGATTCAAAGAATGTATATTTAGGTTGGATTGATAACTCCATCAGAAAATTATTTGTAGCTTATAATATGGATGGTAAACTTATAGGTATGGCATGTAGCATTTCAAGTAATGGTTCCAATAACGCTCATAGATGTGTGCTTTGCAATCACTCGGCTGGCGAAAATGAAGTAAACTTTGTTTCACCTATCTGCAAAACAACTGGGGAAAGTGCATATAGGTCAATAGGCTTTGATCTATGTTTAGATAGCAAGAAGTGTAACGAACGAATTGTAGCAATCGAAAAGCTTGAGAAAATTTTAAAGGATGTTAACAATATAAAGTGATAGTGACATGTATATCCATACCATCTCCACAGGTGAAAAAAATCAAGAAATAAATATAATTGAGATTCCCTAGCCTAAAACACCTTATATTATGCTACGGTTCACCATTTATGATCTTAAATTTCATTCAATATTTCGGTGTTTTTTTGTGACTACATCAGCCTCCTATTATTCGCCTAATGGGTATATGGATAATAGGAACCTGATTATTGATTAGTACATATCAAAACTAATACTTTATTCTATCTTATCTAAATTGGTTGTTATTTAAGATAGTCATTCTAATGATAATTCAGATTTAAATGCAATTATGGCATTTCCTGAAATTTTAATTTCTACAGGTTCTTTATTTTCTATCTTTACCTCAACGTCGATAATACCTGTTCGTTTTATAGCTTCGCCTTGTTTAGCCTTGAATCTAAATAAAGAATTATTATGACTAACCAATTTGTGATGAACCAGATATGCACCCAAAGGACCATTTGCATTACCAGTTACAGGATCTTCATTAATGCCTATCGCAGGAGCAAACATTCTGCCATGAACTAAAATATCAGCATCTTGAGAATCAACTGTAAAAACGTAATATCCATTACACTTAATATCGTTGCTCAATTTAGAAAGGGCATCATAATTTGGTTTCATTTTATTTAAAGTTTCAATGTTTTTTATACCAAGCATAACCTTAGAATGACCTGTTGAAACTACCTGTATTGGATAATCTCCTAGTAAATCTTTATTACTTATATTCAACGCCAATGTAATATTTTTTATATTTATCCCCTCAATAATCGATCCAAATTCAATCTTACCTTGTGTCATAATAATTTTATAATCATCATTTCCTTTTACTATATCAACTGGTAAAATTCCAGCACCAGTTTTATGATAAACCCTAGAAGTAACAAGCCTGTTTTCAATTGCACGGGCATAGTGAGCCGCAATAGTTGCATGTCCACAAATTGGTACTTCATTCGTTGGAGTGAAAAACCGTATGTGAACATCATACTCATCATTATTTGAAGATAGAATAAATGCTGTTTCAGAATTATTAAGTTCCCTAGCTATTTTCTGCATTTCAGCTTCAGTTAATCCGTCAGCATTTGTTATTACTCCAGCTGGATTTCCAGCAAACTTCTCCTTAGTGAATGAGTCAATTTGATATAACTTATATTTCCTTGTCATAATATTCCTCCTAAGATAGTACCAATTTATATATTGCAAGTTATCCAATTTATTTGGAGCAGATAGCCCATATGTATTATTTAAAGCAATTTCAAATATACATAAGTAATCTATCAAAATTTTCTTTTCTTTGTTTTCTGAATGCTTCTCATCATAGACACAATCTGTCCAATTCGTCTGATTTCTTAAGTGATTTTTAGAATTGTTTATAATGAACTTTATGAATATTACGACTTAATCTAATCCTCAATTATATTTATAGTCTACATACCCTTTCATTTTACTTTTTACTACTAATAAAAAATCCATTAGACTGAATACTATAGCTACTACTAAAATAAATAAACTATTAAGATTAAATATGATTATTAACATTCCAGATATAATACAGCATATGGAATTTAATATTGAAAAATTTAATTGTAACCTCAAAAATTCACTTAATTTTATAATTGTCATTTTGTTTCTTCTACTAAATCTTCTATTGTAATAATTAACTTTATCTCTAAACAAAACAGAATATATTAAATAAATTACTCCCATTAAAACTGGTAATACACCAATCCAGTTCATTTCATTGCACTCCTTTTTTAAATTCGTCATATATTACGATAAAAAACATTTAGTATAATAGGTAAACAGCAAACGTCGTGAACGATTCGTTTTACGACATTTGCTACTAACATCATTGTAATCTCAAGTAATCCCATATCATTAGATATGGGATTACTTGAGATTACATATAAGAATTTTCTTTATTATTAATGGCTAGAAAGCACACTAATTAAGAACCTATTTTTTTAAATGTACCTTTAGCTATATGTAATTCAATATCAATATCTGCTTTTTCATAACCTACTACTTTTATACGATTATTACCCTTCTTAATTGGTACAGTTAATGATGTCGCTCCCTTTATAGTAACCTTGTCTGTATTTTCCACAAGATTAACAACTGTATTGTCAGGCGATATTAAAACAATTTTTGCCTTTTTACTATTTACTGATAAGGCATATGGAACTTGCAAATCAAAATCTGTATTACTTTTATATGCCCAAATAGTTCCACTTCCACTTAATTTCAACTTTCCTTTATATATTCCTGATTCTATTGTTTCCTTACTTTGATCTAATCCAAAGGTATCAGATACATTGGCTATTTTACTATTGTCATTATAAATCTTACTCATAGTATTATTACCACATCCAACAAATAAGCTAATCATCATAATTGTCATAGTTAGCAATAGTATTCTTTTTTTATAAGTCATTTTCATTCTCCCTTCACTTAATTTAAATAATCTTCATCATTTTCAACCAGTGTGACGAACTTTATGAATATCACGTCACAACATTTTATAGATTATGAGTACATTTTTATAAAGAATTTATAATTTTAAAACCATTTCATATTGACCAACAACATATTCAAATCCTAATACCAGTAAGAAATCTTTCGTGGATTTAGATTGATCGTCTATATTAAGAATACCAACCTTATATGATTCTGTATTTTTTAGCAGATCCGTAACGATACTTCTTGCAATCCCTTTACGCCTATAATTCTTATTTACTGCTATTTGTGGAATATCTCCTGTTTTCTTATCAATAATTCCATATCCAACAATGATATCGTCAAAACGTACAATAGAATATATGAATGTATCTGGTGCAGCATTGATTGAATCAATAGAATTCTGCCAGGATGGCTCAAAATCCCAAGTTCCTGTTAATTGTTTCCAATTAGTTGAATCAATTTTACCAACATGTTCAACTTTGCAGGTTGTCATAGGGTTGTATTTATTTTTATCTAACTGAAAGCATGCTAAATTTCTTATAATCTGAAAACCTTGTTTTTTGTAAAGTTGAACTGCTGATGTATTGGTTTGAATTACTTCAAGTAAATATTGCGCTGCTTCTTTTTCTTTAAGCACCTCTCTGATATTTAAAAGCATATTACTTGTTATACCTTGTTTCCTATACTCTCCTATAACACCTGT
>DAVZGU010000233.1:0-4235 GCA_052274215.1 Clostridium sp.
CATTATTGCACCTAAATAATCCTTATGCTCTAGTTTGTTAAATTTGGATTTATTGATTATTTTCAATAAATTTATAGGATATTCTTCAGGTTCTTCGTCAACTGAAAATGATAACATCCTCCTGTCAGCATCTTTAAATATACCATTAGTAAACGCTTTTGTTTTATAGTTTTCACATATAGCCGAAATTTGATTCCATATAGCCGGAGTTATAAAATCATTAGTAAATATGATTTTATTTGTCTTTTCAGCTATTTGCATTTTACTAAATATATTAGAAATTAAATTTTTATCATCACAATTTATACTGTTAAGAAAATCTTTTTTATCCATTTAAATCCTACCTTACTAAATTATTCACAGTATAATATACACAATTCTTCTTAAAATCATCAAAATAAAAAGTGCAATTATTGGTGAAAAATCTACCATTGTATTACTAAAATATTTCTCTTGAACTTTTCTACCTGGCTCTAATAGAGGTCTAGTTACTTTATGTAATAATTCTATATATTGGTTTGACCTCCCCCTATACACCCAAGACAAAACCACTTCTGCAAGAATTGCATACTCTAACACATTAAAAATCATTCCAATTAATCTATACAAATTTTATAACCTCCTGAACTTCTAAAATGTAAATAACAATTATCCATCGCTGCCTGTAAAACATTTTCATCTTATTTATTCCAATTAAAAATTCCTTTTGAGCTTAGTTCATTTTTTAATGCATTATCAACTTCTACATTAGAAGGAGAAATTATATACACACCTTTTTCTACTTGCTGAAGCTCACCACTTAAAGCGTAGCATACGCCTCCAACAAAATCTAATAATCTTTGCCCAGTTTTAGCTTCTAATCCATTAGTGTTAACTACTACGATTTTTCTAGCTTTTAAATTATCGCTGATCGTAGTTGCTTCATCAAAATCATCTGGTTTTATGATAACTACTTTTGTAGATGTTGAGGTATGAATGTTTACTACTTTACTTTGCTTTTTGTTTGCATTCATCAATGATTCAATATCCACATTTTCCTCTTCATTCTCCATTTCTTGAACTTCATCCTCTTCTTCCTCTGCCATACCTAAAAATCCCATAACCTTATTCATTACTTTACTTGACATTTTTATACCTCCAGTTTCTTGTAATCTCGTTTACCAAATATTTTTTCTCCAAGTCTTATCATATTAGCACCTTGTTCTAACGCAACTCGAAAATCTTTACTCATACCTAATGATAGAATTTCCATGGAAACATTTTTATATTTAAAAGTTTTTAGATCATCAAATATAGTTTTCATCTGAGTAAAGTATCCTCTAGAACTTTCATTGTTACCGATAGGAATTGTAGCCATTAATCCTTTAATTTTTACATTCTTACATTCTTCACACGCTTTTATTATAGAACTTATTTCTTCAACAGCTATACCTGTCTTTGCAGCTTCTTTTCCTATATTAATTTGAATTAAAACCCTGGCAATTTCATTTTTAGAAGCATAACGCCTTTCAATTTCTTGCAACAAATGTACGCTATCTAAAGAATGAATAAGATAAACTTTTCCAACTATATATTTCACCTTATTTGTCTGTAAATGTCCTATAAAGTGCCATCTAGCGTCAATGTCTAAGCCATCATATTTTTCAATTAATTCTTGTACTTTATTCTCTCCGAAATCCCTAGCCCCAGCTGTGTATGCTTCTTTTATTTCATTAATTTGTCTAGTCTTAGAAACGCATATCAGTGTTACATCTTCTGGAAGTTCACTTTTTATTTTGTTATAAGTTTCCCCAATAGTCAACTATCCGTCCCTCCTTAATAATCTTTATGACATGAAACAATTATTAATTGTCATCTCCTATTTCTACTTATTTCTTCATTAAACATAAAATTCCTTCATTTTTTTGTAAATTAATATTATTTTTAATTTTATTAATTTATTTTTTTGTGGGACTCATATAATTATATTTAAAATATCCCGTATATGCCGCTATTTCTAACTTATCAGTCTTAACAATATTAACTTTAACATCTCTACTCTTCAATAATGTCATATATGTTTGGTCTAGTGTTAAATAATTGTACAGCACATCTTTATTCCCTATGGCATTGATATAAAATGGGCTTACTATCTTAACACCATGTAAACTGATATAAGGCCCACCACAGAATCCATAATTATCATAAATAATCCTTTCTCCATTAACAGAAATTGCTTCTGCCCCTGCATTTTTGAGGTCATTTATCACTTGAATAACATCATTATCGTGAATTAACTGATTACTATTAACATAGTTATCAGCATCATTTAATGTAATTTCAATTCCAGGACCTTCAACATCAGTCTTCCCTAAGAATATATTATTATTATTAACTTCATCTTGAATAACTTTAGTAATTTCAGCTTTTTTTTCATCACTACTATCATATTTTTCGAGCTTTGAATAAGTTTTATAATATTCTTCTTTTAAATTGCTTAATTCAGAATACAATTTAGTTCTCTCATTGTAGGCTACATCATACTGTTTTACATCTAAAACAGTATTTTTCCCCTCAAATCCAATATTCATAGCAATAAGAATTCCTAGTATTATTGAAGCAATAAAAACAAAAACGGTAGCTTCATTATTTTTCATTTAATCACCTCATTAATGAGATTTGGTTTTATCTATTAAAAGTCGTCTAATAATTGCAAAGTTTTCAAATATTCTTCCACCAAATACTATAACTGCAGCTAAATAAATTGGAATTCCTAATTTATCACCTAGATAAACCATCGCTACAGCTAACACCGCATTTCCAAAAAAACCTGATATAAAAATATCTGCTCTAAAATTATGAGAAATTGATCCTCTTAACGCACCAAAAACTGAATCTAAACACGCAAAAATTGCTACAGAAATATACGGAGAAAACCCAACTGGAATATCAACATTCCATACAACTCCTAATATAATTCCTATTAATAATCCTACAAAAGCAACCATTTAATCACCTCTACTTCTTTTCTACTGGCTTTGCATACTCGAATTTATATACTTTATTATATTTAGAAATCACAACTTTATCTACTGTTTCTGTAGTTACATCACACGCACTACTCAAGAATCGTGAGATTGTTCCCGGAAAATTTATAGCACCTTCCAGCCTTGCTTTATCTCCAATCGCTTTAATAGTGACCCTTTTACTATAAGAAATTCTTTCATCATTTATGATAATTGCATTTCCAGCATTTCTTATTCCACTACGGGTAGTTAACCTAATATCATTAATAGAAATTGCTTCAGCACCTACTGAATTTAATTCATTTACTATATGAGCTAAATCCACATCGTTTATTGCCTGCTGGTTTTCAGTGTTACTACCAAAAATGTTACTCTTAGGATCTATATAAACTATTATCCCTTGACCTTCTACTTCAATTTCTCCAGTAAGAGTTCTTGTTTCTTCCAATTCTTTATATAGTAACTCGCTTTTTTCATTATCTCCCAGATTCGTCTTTTCATATTTCGCCGTTTTAGCATCTAATTCATCAATCTTTTTCTGCATAACTTCTTTGCTCGTTTTCAGTTGCTCGTTTTCAGTTATAATTTCTGGTGTATTCTTATCAGTATCTACTACTGCTGCTGAATTTTGTTTTCCTATCATTTTAAATTGGTAAGATATCATAAATCCTAATAATACACATACTATACCAATGGATATTTGGGATCTAAACTTCTTCATAGACTTCCTCCTTGCTACTCTCTGCGGGAGATAAATATTGTTATTTTTTACTCTTTTGTTCTATAAAAATAACTGGATTGCTTTTAGAACTAACATCTACATATCCCTTTGCACTCTTATATTGAGGTTGTGTAATAATATTTATTGACTTATTAAATTTGTTTTTCAAGTCTTCACTTGTACCAAATTTAATGCACATTTCCCCCGCATAAACCTTGATATCTAATACATCGCTTACATCTACCATTGTTATAATATTATTGCCTTTATTCTTTCTATAATCATCAATAATATTTGTTATTTCCACTGCAATATTTATTTTCCTATCATTCTTTGGCGCAATTAAATTGCCTACTTCACATTTTTCAAAATTGAATCCAATTAAATTCACTAAGTTCATATCTTTAACATTCGACCTTTTTTCAAGCAAAATACCTTTGTTATCTAAAATATAATAAGCGTTGTTTAATTTACCATAAAACACAGCTACCCTTTCCTCTATTTCTATT
>DAVZGU010000234.1:0-4226 GCA_052274215.1 Clostridium sp.
TATTAAGCCAATGGCCAACAGGTAAAGAGGTAGATTTAAAAGAAGCTGTAGAATATAACAAGAGAATTCCAGAGCATAAAGACTTTGCAAAAAAATTAATAAAAGCTAAAGAAGAAGGAGTAACACTCGCACAACCAAGAGCAGGTGTTGCATTAATTGATAAGCATATCGAATTATTAAAGCACTTAGAGGAACAAGGCGGAGCAGATTTACTACCAACTACAATAGATAGTTATACAAGACTGAATAGATATGATGAATGTGAAATTGGAATACAAGAAAGTTTAAAGGCAGGAAGATCATTACTAAACGGATTCCCAGGAGTTAACCACGGAGTTAAAGGTGGTAGAAAAGTTTTTGAAGCAATAAATGTTCCATTACAAGCAAGACACGGAACTCCAGATGGAAGATTACTAGCTGAAATAACTCATGCTTCAGGTTGGACTTCAAATGAAGGCGGAGGTATTTCTTACAATATTCCATATGCTAAAAATGTAACTTTAGCAAAATCAGTTTTAGATTGGCAATATTGTGATAGACTTGTTGGCTTTTATGAAGAACAAGGAGTCTCATTTAATAGAGAACCTTTTGGACCATTAACAGGAACTTTAGTTCCACCTAGTACGTCAAATGCAATTGCAATAATTGAAGCTTTACTTGCTGCAGAGCAAGGAGTTAAAAACATTACAGTTGGATATGGTCAGTGCGGAAATTTAATACAAGATGTTGCAGCTATAAGAGCATTAGAAGAACAATGCGACGAATACTTAAAAGCTAATGGATATAAAGATATATATTTAACAACAGTATTACATCAATGGATGGGAGGATTCCCTGAAGATGAAGCGAAAGCTTTTGGAGTTATAGCTACTGGAGCTGCAACGGCAGCACTTGCAGGAGCAACAAAAGTAATAGTCAAAACTCCTCATGAAGCTGTAGGAATTCCTACTAAAGAAGCTAATGCTATGGGAATAAGATGTACAAAGATGGCTTTAAACTTATTAAAAGGCCAAAGAATGCCTATGTCTAAAGAATTACAAACAGAAATAGAAGTAATAAAGGCTGAAACAAAGTGTATGTTAGATAAGATGTATGAAATCGGAAAAGGCGACTTAGCTATAGCAACAGTTAAAGGATTTGAAATGGGAATTATTGATGTACCATTTGCACCAAGTAAATATAATGCTGGTAAAATGATGCCTGCAAGAGATAATAATGGAGCAATAAGATACCTTAAATTCGGGAATCTACCATTTACACAAGAATTGAAAAATTTCAATATGAAAAAACTTGAAGATAGAGCGAAATTTGAAAACAGAGACATAAGCTTTCAAATGACTATAGATGATATATTTGCAGTAGGAAAAGGTGTACTTATAGGAAGACCACAAAATAAATAAATATATAGATGATTTAAAGTTACAAAAAAATTTATAGAAGGATAGGTGTATATTATGAAAATTATTGATGTAGTATGTTCAACAGGAAGAACAGGATTTTATTTTGACGACCAAAGAGCTATAAAAAAAGGTGCAGACCATGATGGATTTACATATGTAGGTGCGCCAGTAACAGAAGGATTTACATCAATTAGACAAGCAGGAGAATCAATATCAGTAATGATTATACTTGAAGATGGTCAAGTAGCTTACGGAGACTGTGCAGCAGTACAATATTCAGGAGCAGGTGGAAGAGATCCATTATTCCTAGCAAAAGATTTTATACCAATCATAGAAAAAGAAATAGCACCAAAATTAATAGGTAGAGAATTAGAAAGCTTTAAAGCACTTGCAGAAGAGTTTGATCATATGTTAGTTAACGGTAAAAGACTTCATACAGCAATGAGATACGGAATAACTCAAGCTATTCTAGATGCTGTAGCAAAAGCTAAAAAAGTAACTATGGCAGAGATTGTACGTGATGAATATAAAACTGGAGTAGATATCAAGAGAATTGATATTTTCACTCAATCAGGTGATGATAGATATGCTAGTGCAGATAAAATGATAATTAAGGGTGCAGACGTAATGCCTCACGCACTTATAAACAACGTAGAAGAAAAATTAGGACTTAAGGGTGAGAAATTATTCGCTTATGTTGAATGGTTAAGAGATAGAGTATTAAAAATAAGAACTAGCGAGAATTATAATCCTATATTCCACATAGATGTATATGGTACAATAGGCCTTGCGTTTAATAATGATATAAAAGCTATGGCAGATTATATAGGAACACTTGAAGAAGCTGCAAAACCATTCAAGTTAAGAATAGAAGGACCTATGGATGTTGAGCATAGAGAAAGACAAGTTGAATCATTAGCTGGATTAACAGCAGAACTTGATAATAGAAAAATCAATGTAGAACTAGTTGCAGACGAATGGTGCAACACATACGAAGACGTAGTATTATTTGCTGATAAGAAAGCAGGCCACATGCTTCAAATAAAAACTCCAGACTTAGGTGGAGTTAACAATATAATTGAATCAATACTATACTGCAAAAAACAGGGCCGTGGAGCATACTGTGGTGGAACATGTAACGAAACTAACAGATCAGCAGAAGTTTGCACAAACATAGCTATTGCTTGTGGAGCAGATCAATGCTTAGCAAAACCAGGTATGGGTGTAGATGAAGGTTACATGATAGTTAACAATGAAATGAATAGAGTTGTAGCTCTAGTTAATAGAAAAAAACAAGCATAACAATAAATATGGGATGATTTTAAGAGGCGGTTTATTTAAACTGCCTTTTCCCATATTGAAATATTGACTTAAAAAGGAGAGTATAATGAAAGAAATAAATGTAGCTGAAATAACAAAAACCGTAAGAAATTTATGTATAGATGCTAATTACTATCTTTCTGATGACATGAGAAACAAATTAACAAAGGCTAGAGAAGAGGAAACTTGGGATATAGCTAAAGGTGTTCTAGATAAGATTTTAATAAATGTAGATATAGCTAAAAATGAAAAAATGCCAATGTGTCAAGATACAGGGATGACTTGTGTATTCATAGAAATTGGTCAAGATGTTCATATAGTAGGAGGCAGCCTTGAAGAATCTATTAATAAAGGTGTAGCAGCAGGATATGAAGATGGATTTTTAAGAAAGTCAGTAGTTAAAGACCCAATAGACAGAGTAAATACAAAAGATAACACTCCAGCAGTTATATATTATGATATAGTTCCAGGAGATAAGTTTAAAATAACTGTAGCTCCAAAGGGCTTTGGCTCAGAAAATATGAGTCAAATTAAAATGCTAAAACCTTCAGATGGTCTTAAAGGGGTTAAGGAATTTATTCTAAAAGTAGTAAAAGAGGCTGGTCCTAACCCATGTCCACCAATAGTTGTAGGTATAGGATTAGGTGGGACTTTTGATAAGGCAGCTAATCTTGCTAAAAGAGCAGCGATTAGACCTACTGACGAGGCAAACTCAAACCCTTTCTATGCAGAACTTGAAAAAGAGCTTACGCAGGAAATAAATAAGCTCGGTATAGGACCTCAAGGTTTTGGGGGAAGAACTACAGCATTAGCTGTTAATATTGAAACTTATCCAACTCATATAGCGGGTCTACCAGTTGCGGTAAATATAAACTGTCATGCGGCAAGACATGCGAGTAAAGAGTTATAATAAGGATAAGGGGAGGGAAATGTTATGGAGAAAAGAATAACTACGCCACTTACAGAAGATAAGGTTAAAGTTTTAAAAGCAGGAGATAGTGTGCTATTATCCGGTGTTATATATACTGCTAGAGATGCAGCTCATGCAAGACTTGTGGATCTTATCGATAAGGGAGAAAAACTTCCGATGGATATTAAGGACGCAGTCATATATTATGTTGGACCAACTCCAGCAAAGCCTGGAATGGCCCTTGGATCAGCAGGACCAACTACAAGTTATAGAATGGATGCATACACTCCAAAGCTTTTAGAAAAAGGCTTAAAGGGAATGATAGGTAAGGGATTAAGATCACAAGAGGTTGTGGATTCTATGATTAAAAATGGTGCTGTATATTTTGCAGCCATTGGTGGAACAGCGGCTTTAATAGGTAAATGTGTAAAAAAAGCAGAAATAGTAACTTATGAGGATTTAGGTTCTGAAGCTATAAGAAGACTTGAAGTAGAGGATTTACCTATAGTTGTAGTAATAGATAGTGAAGGTAACAATCTATATAAACAAGGACAAAATGCTTACTTGCAAAGTATAAAATAATTTTAACTTAAAGT
>DAVZGU010000235.1:0-4224 GCA_052274215.1 Clostridium sp.
CAGCTTCTCTAGTTGGACAATCTATAAAAACATCTGCATTTACAATATTCGCTAAAGATTTAATACAAAATGACATTTGCTGTATTTTTAAAATATCTTCTTCATCTAAATTAGTGTACGTTCTACATAATTTATATATATTTCCACTACTCATAACTCATTATTATAGCCTCAGCTATATCTCCCATTGAACACCTTTTATTCATACTAAGTGTTCTAATCTGGTCATAAGCATCTTGTTCAGTAATTTCATCTCTTTGCATCAATAAGCCTTTAGCTTTTTCAATGATTTTTCTTTCTTCTAGCTTGCTACAAGCTTTTTCAATATCTATTTTTATTTTTTTTATTTCTGCGCTTTTCGATATAGCTACCTCCAAAGTTGGAATAAGTGATTTTTCATCTATAGGCTTAACTATGTATCCTATAACTCCCACTTTGGTAGCTTTTTCTACAAACTCTTTACCACTATAAGCAGTGAGTAATACTATCCCACTAGCCAAATTTTCATTTTGAATTATTTTAGATGCATTTATTCCATCAAGAAGAGGCATCTTTATATCCATAAGCACTAAATCTGGTAAATGTTTTCTACACAATGCTACTGCATCAAATCCATCTGAAGCTTCACCTACAACATTGTATCCTGCCGCTTCCAATATTTCTCTTAAATCCATTCTTGTAATAGGTTCATCATCGGCTATTACTATTCTTTTATTCATCCTTCACCTCATAAAATAAAAATAGATTTTTAAAAAGCTTAATCTATAAGATAATCCTTTAAATCTTCTGTACCAAGCTTATCCAAAGCACTCACTCTGAAAATTCTTTCTACTCCTGCGCTTATTAGAACTTCTTCTGCTGCTTTTAACTTGTTTTCATCACAGCACAAATCAGTTTTTGTAATAATTCCAATAACCGGCTTTGCAAATATACTAGCAAAACTTGGTGGAAAAATACTCTCATCCTGTGTACAATCTTGAACCATTGCAATTACATCACTCTCTACAGAAGTAACTATAAGCGCTCTATAATAAGCTCTATTTTCAATGTACTCACCCGGAGTATCTATAATGCCATCAATAATTTCAACTGTCTGAGTTTTTTTATATCGTATATCTTCTTCGTTTATTGCTTGAGTTAATGTGGTTTTGCCACAGTTTGTTTTTCCAATTAACATTAACGTTTTCATATCGCACCCCTAAGATCTAGTTATCTTGCATTCAGAAAAATCAAGTACACTAGTAAGGACCTTTATAACTTCATTAAGTGCTGACTCCACACTACCTACATCGCCAATTATAACCACCGACCCACTAAATCTATCTACAAAACCAATAGATACATCTGCTGACTTTGTTGCCACATCTGCGGCTATAATAGAAGCCTCGCTAGGTGTTATTGTCAGTATTCCTAATGCATCCTTATGATCTGATGTAAGTCCTAGTTTTTTATATAGATCTTTGTTGGGATTTGCAATTAAATGGGCTAATGTAACTTGCTTTCCAGGTACATATTCCTGTATTACTCTTTGTTTTTCTTCCATACTATCACCATAAATCCTTTGAATTTTTATAAAAATAGAGGCTTCTTAAAAATATAATTATACTTTTAAGAAGCCTCATTGCTTTCTTTAAAACTTTCATGTTGCACGCCATTGTGCATCTATATTTAGATTTTATACTCTTTATTCTAGTTTGTCAATATGAAAGACTAATATAGAAAGCATTTTTAGTATTGTTAATTTTTTCATGTCATTCATTTAAATATTCCTTACTATTTTTCATCAAAAACTTTTTCAAATAAAGCTATTATTTCTCCCTGCTCAGGTACTCGTGGATTTGTTTCAGTGCATCTATCCTCTATAGCTATTTTAGCCATTTCTGAAACTTCTTTTTTAAAATCTTCTGCCTCTATTCCTGTTTCTTTTAGTGAGGTAGGCATATTTAATTCCTTTAAAAGTTTATTTATAGCTAATATTAGACTTTTTACCCCTTGTCTAACATTTGATGATGGCAATCCTAATATTTTAGATATTTCCGAATATTTTTTAGCGGCCTCTGTACAATCACTTGAATTAAAACCTTTCAAATCCGCATTGTATTCTATTACATATGGCAGTAATATAGCATTAGTTCTTCCATGGGATACATGAAATCTTCCACCAACAATATGTGCCATTCCATGATTTAACCCTAGTGATGCATTATTAAAAGCTATCCCCGCTATACAAGAAGCATTGTGCATTTTCTTTCTTGCTTCTATATCATTACCATTCTTATAAGCCCTAAGTAAATTTCCAAAAACCAATTTTATAGCTTTTTCTGCTAAGGCATCTGTATAATCTGTTGCCTTAGTAGAGACATAAGCTTCTATAGCATGGGTTAGTACATCCATTCCTGTATCGCCTGTTATAAAGTTTGGCACAGTTGTAACAAGTTCTGCATCTAATATAGCTTCGTCAGGTAGTAGTTCATCTGATACTAAAGGATATTTTATATTCTTACTTTTATCTGTAATCACAGAAAAGCTTGTAACCTCTGAACCTGTGCCACTAGTTGTAGGTATAGCTATAAATTTAATTTTTTTATTATTCTTCACGTCACAATCCATACGCTCTTGTACCTTGGAACTAAAAGAACATATTGCCTTTGCTGCATCTATAGCAGAACCTCCACCTAGAGCTATTACTACATCTGGATTAAATTTCATCATAACCTCTATACCTTTTACCACAACTTCGATTGGTGGATCTGGTACAATATCTGAAAATACCATATACTGAATGTCACCCTTCGAAACTTGATCAGTAATTTTGTTTATAGCACCTGATTTTACCATAAAAGGGTCTGTAACTATAAATGCCCTCTTACAATCAAGTTGACTTAATCTTTCTAATGCACCGTCCCCGAAATATATCTGCGTTTTAATACTAAAACTTTCCATTAATATTCTCCTTTCAGAATTAAATAAAAAAGCCCCATAGGAATTAATTCCCACGGAGCTTCATTGCTCATTTAATACACTTCATTGTGCATAATTAAAAATATAAAATTATATTATAACTTAAATTTTATATTTTTAATTATGATATGTCAAGGATTAATAATCTTACATTTTTTGTTGATAAAAATGAATCCGCTGATGAAGATGTTTTTATATGATACTATATATATAACAAAGATAGTGTTTACACTATCCAGAATGCTTAGGAGGTATTATAATGAATTTCCATGGAATCTTTATTGGTATTGCTGCCTTTCTTATTATTGGAGTTTTTCATCCTATAGTAATTAAAGGCGAATACTATTTTGGTAAAAAAATATGGCCTGTATTTTTAATTTTAGGAATTGTTTTTGTGCTTATTTCATTGTATATTAAAAAACCTACACTATCAGCTATAGTAGGGGTAGTTGGTTTTTCATGTATTTGGAGTATTCATGAAATTATAGAGCAAGAAAAAAGGGTTAAAAAAGGATGGTTCCCTAAAAAACCAAACAAGAAAGCCATTAATTGATTATACATAAAAATATCCTATAGAGTAGACTTTTTAAACTTGTCTACTCTATAAGATGTATTTTAGTTAGGTCCTTGCTAAAATTTTTATGAAAAAGCTACCTCATCACTTATAAAATCATTAGAATTTTTGTTATTAAATTTCTCTAAAAGTTTGGGTATAGTCAAACTTTTCTTTTCTTTTCCACTTATATCTAAAACTATTTCTCCACCATGAAGCATTATCAGCCTATTTCCTATATCTATGGCATAATTTAAATTGTGAGTTATCATGAGTGTAGTTATATTTTTCTCACTAACTGTATTTTTGGTTAATTTTATTATATTTTCGGAAGTTTTTGGATCTAAGGCTGCAGTATGCTCATCTAAAAGCAATAAATCAGGATTAGATATGGTTGATATAAGTAGTGACAAAGCTTGTCTTTGACCACCAGATAATAAACCAACCTTTTTATTTAAATTATTTTCAAGACCCAAAGAAAGTCTGGATAATGACTCCTTAAATAGAATCAAATTTTTATTGTTAATGCCAGAGGTTAATCCAAATTTACCTCCTTTATTGTAAGCCATTGATAAATTCTCTAATATGGACATAGACGGGGAAGTCCCTAAAGTTGGATTTTGGAATACTCTTCCTATAAATTTCGTTCTTTTATGTTCGGGAAGCGATGATATATCTCTTCCATTTAAACAAATCGAACCCTTATCAGG
>DAVZGU010000236.1:0-4221 GCA_052274215.1 Clostridium sp.
AAATTTGATACTTTAGTTTCTTCTTCTGTAATTTTTTTTGATAATTGTTGAGTAACTTCTTTTAAGTTTGCCTTAACTTGCAATTTTTTATTATAACTTTTAAACATTGCACCGCCTATTATTCCTGTAAAAATAATTACTGCAATAATAATTCCAAATATATTTAACTTTTTCATCTTTTGTATTCCCCCTTTTTAGAACTGATATTTATTATATCAAAAATAAAAATCATATACTATGATTAGACCACAAAAACTTATGTTTTATCCGATAGGATTCCAAACTATCTAAAATTCTAAACTGCTATACTTGAATATATTAGCAAATTCGCTTCGCTCATAAAAACCCCCGGGGGACGTAAACAAATTGTAACCACAATTTATTTTGCTACAAGTGAAAGCGAAACATAAATATACTCATCATACCCCGCATTACCTATTATTAATCTTACTTCAAATTTCTTATAAAAACCTATCAAATAATCAATGTAATACTCTCCAATATTTCTTTCTCTATCAACAACTATATTTTCAAAATTAAAGACCTCAATTTGGAGAACCTTTTCTATAGCCCTTAACAATGGCCCCCCTTAGGATTTAATAATTCATATCAGAAAGCGGAATGTGACCTTACTTCTAGTCTCTCCATATTTAATATTGAAAATATATTAAATTTTTCTCCAGTTTGCTTTAGCAATTCTTCATTCTTCTCATGTATTGCCTTTAGCAAACAGAACTTGTACACTTCGCTCCCAATTTCTGTAACGTGGTCATCCCCCATAGAATGAACTGTAAGTAGTTTCTTCTTGCTAACATTATGACCTTATTTCCAAGTCCTGCTGCTCCAAGCCCAGCTACTCCCGCACCAATAATTTCTATAACTGGAGTTCTCACTGCATGAACTCTTGCCAGCATTAAGCCTCTGCCTCCATTTATTTTTTGACTGAATTGGCATGCCATGAGAAAACCGCCCTTACCAGCTATCTCACTCATTGGGCGTAGAAGAGGAAATCTTCCATTTTTATCTTCTACATCTTCATAAGATATTCCCACAATTTTACTCTCTATCATAGCATCAGTCTGTTCTCTGTGGGCATTTGAATGTATATATGTGAAGACTAAATAGGTATTTTAGCTTTAAGTGCATAACAAGAACATAACAACAGTTAACTTCATAATATATATAATGTATTTATATTATGGAGGGAAGGCTTTGAGCAAATTTAATACGGAAATGTTACACGTTAATTTTGGCATGGGAACAGGTGAAACAAAACCAATTATTCCTAGGAAATATACCCTTACTCATTCAGACGTTACCGGAGAATTATTTTTGACTATTGCAGCAAATTATGATTATGATAAAATCACTGACATGAGGGATGAAGTGCTGGCAGAATGGATCATGATTAATAGTGAGTACGCACTGATGGTTAATGTTATGGTAGATAAAGAAAAGAACCCAATAATGTCAGCTGTACGTAATAGCATTTTCACAAAAGAATTACCGCTAGCATTGCAGGCGCTTAGATATGGAGATAGAGAATTTTTTAGAGAAAATCCCTCTTTATATAAAGCACCTATTTATGTGAAATTTAATTCTGTTTATCCTATGTTTAATCGTTTAGAACTATGGGGAACGCCTTCAGATTATAAATAAAAATTCTTAATTTAGTATCCATATAACATAAGTTAAAACTCCAATGAGAGTATAATAGAAGTAACAGGGTGAATATTTTTCACTCCAGTTTCTTCCCTTGCTCCTTTAATGTCAACAGCTAATAGCAAATTCGCTTCGCTCATAAAATTCCCCGGGGGCCGTGAACAAATTGTAAATACAATTCGTTTTGCTATAATTCAAACAGATTTATATATCAAACGTTTTAAATATAGAAGATTTGCTTGTTTTAAACAAAATATCTCCTCAAAATAAATTTGCATATCTAAACATCCAATACACACCTGTCACACTATAATCATCCATCGCCAGCATATATAGAATTCCAGGAAGGTCATACCTCGTTCGCTTGTTTTCGAGAAAGATGGATAAAGATAGAATTATCACTATATATATATTATCTTTTAGGCTCTCATCAAACTATTAAATTAAAACGTAAGAAAACCCACAACTAATTAACTAGTTGTGGGTTTTACTGTATAATAAATACGATTTTAATACACTTTAGCTATAATTAATTCTGACAAAAAATCAAAAAATTCAGTCCAACGCTTTTTTTTAAGAATATATACATTATTATATAAATATTTATTCCCAATGGCACAAAAATAAATAAATAAATAATACTTTCTATTCTTCCTCTAGATTTTTCCGTCTAACAAGTAAAGTTTATCAGCATATTTAGACTCATCTGAAATCTTCAGCTCAGAATTTTTAGCCGCTTGTTTAACCTGAGCACCAGCTATGTTAGGTTTGACAATACACCCAGCTCCAGCCACACAGCCACCCGGGCACGCCATTCCTTCAATGAGATATCCATCATACTTTCCTTTTCTGGCATCATTACACATCTCCCTACATTCTCTCAGTCCATTCGCAGCTTTAATCTTTACTTCTCGCCCTGGATGTTCTTTTTTTATCAAATCAGCTACAGCCTTAGCGACTCCACCTGCAACCGCAAAGCCTCTTCCTGAACCAGTTGCTTCATTACTCAAGCTCATATCTGTACCAATTATTTCTACTTCTTTGGCTTCCAACATTCCAGATAACTCCTCATATGTAATTACAAAATCAACTTCACTTTTTACACTTTTTCTGGAAGCTTCTAATTTTTTCGCACTACATGGCCCAACAAAAACAATCATTGCATCTTTATATTTTTCTCTCACAAGTCGAGCAGCAAAAACCATTGGAGTCAAAGTCATTGAAATATTTTCAGCATATTCAGGATATAATTTTTTAGCCATAACAGACCATGAAGGGCAGCATGAAGTAGCCATAAAGGAAAGTTTTTCAGGTACATTTTCTATAAAATCTTTTGCCTCATCAATTGTACAAATATCTGCACCAATCGCAACTTCAACAACATCTTTAAATCCAATTGTAATCATCGCTCTTTTAAAATCATTAAATCCAACATTTTTACCAAACTGCCCCACATATGATGGAGCTACAATTGCAATTACTTCTTTCTTTTGATTAATTGCCTGAATTAGTTGAAATATTTGGCTTTTATCAGATATTGCTCCAAAAGGACAATTTACCAAACACATTCCACAGCTAACACATTTATCATAATCTATTGATGCTCTGCCATATTCATCCGTATATATTGCATCCACTCCGCATGCCATGGCACATGGGCGCCCATGTTTTATTATTGCTGAATACGGACACACTTTAGCACATAAACCACACTTTATACATTTTTCCTGATCAATAACACTTTTCCCATTAGCTATACTAACTGCGCCTTTAGGACAAACTTCTACACAAGGGTGCGCTAGGCAGCCACGGCACATATTTGTAACTTCATAGCTATTTGTTGGACAAGAATTACAAGCAAATTTTATAATATTTACAAGTGGCGGTTCATAATATTTTGAAGGTTTGGTTGCCCCCTCTAATCCCTCCGTAATTGATCTTGGTTTATCACTTGGTCTTAAATTTAGTCCCATTGCCAAACGGATTCGCTCACTAACTATTGCTCTTTCAAGAAATGTACTTTCTCTATACTTGCCCACCTCTCCACGAATGATCTCATATGGAATATTCTCTATATCTTTTAAATTGTCTTCAAAGGCCATCTTACTTACGGCCGTAAAAACTTTGTGTCTAATATCAGTAAGTGTTTTATATTCGTATTTCATTATTACTCCTTTTATGCTTTGATATTTATAAAAATTACATATATATATTCTTCGTTAGAATATCATATAGTAATAATTCAGTCAAATTTGTTTGTGTATTTATTTTACTTATAGCTTTTTATATTATAACTGGTTAATTATCATGAATTTTTCTTTAATTGCTGTGATTGCACCTTGAACAGTGCTCTTACCTTTTTTCTATATGACTATCCCATTACAATGGTCTACTTCATGTTGAATAATTTAAGCAATCCATCTTTTTTTATTATGCCCGAAAACTAAAAAAAGATCAAGATTTCTGCCATAATCGGCTAAAATCTCGATGCTTTTTCATCTGCACTGTTAAAAAACGGAAGCTGTCTCAATTTTCATTTGAGACAGCCCCTTTTTATGA
>DAVZGU010000237.1:0-4215 GCA_052274215.1 Clostridium sp.
CTGCTGGAGCAATTATGAATTTAATCTTGGCAGTGGTTTTATTTGCTATTGTAGGCGCTTCAGAAGGATATATAGTACCTACAATAGGGGAAATAGTCCCTAATGGTGCAGCTATGAAGGCTGGAATGCAAGTTGGAGACAAGATTACTAAGGTTAATAAAGTTAGTATAGATAAATGGGATCAATTTATAAATGAAATTTATATTTCTAAAGGGGAAAATATAAATATTGAAATAGTGAGAAATTCAAAAGTGAAAACATTTTCCTTGAAGCCCATTAAAAATGTGGAAGCAAATAGATTTATGATAGGAATCGGTGGTACACAAAAAAAAATGAACTTTGGCGGAGCTGTAAGTTATGGATTTAATCAAACTATTAATACAGGAAAACAAGTTTTTGGATTTTTCGGCAACCTATTCCAAGGGAAAGTTTCAGCAAATGATGTTGGAGGACCGATAAGCATAATAAGATTTTCTGGAAAAGCGGCACAAGCTGGAATTACAACCTTAATGTATTTTACTGCATTAATGAGTGTACAATTAGGAATATTCAATATAATACCTTTTCCAGCTTTAGATGGAGGATGGATTTTTATGTTGTTATTTGAAATAATATCAGGTAAAAAATTAGATGATAATAAAGTTGCAACTATAAATTACATTGGATTTATGTGTTTAATGGCATTTATGGTGTTTATAGTTATTAAGGATATAGTTAGTCCGCTAAAATTCTAGGAGATGAAGACTATGAGAGAGCGCAAAACGAAGAAGGTTAGAGTTGGAAATGTATATATAGGTGGAGATTCATTGGTAGCAGTACAGTCAATGACCAATACAGACACAAGAGATGTAGAAGCTACGGTAAATCAAATTCTTCAGCTAGAAAAGGTAGGTTGTGACATTGTAAGATGCGCGGTGCCAGATATGCAAGCGGCTGAGGCTATTAAAAATATAGTGAAAAGAATTCACATACCACTTGTGGCAGATATTCATTTTGATTATAGGCTAGCTTTAAAATCTATTGAGAACGGGATATCCAAATTAAGAATTAATCCAGGTAATATTGGAAGCCGCGATAAAATAAAATTAGTCGCAGAAGCAGCTAAAGAGAAGGGAATTCCCATTAGAATTGGTGTGAATTCAGGATCACTAGAAAAAGATATTCTTGAAAAGTATGGTCATGTATGCGCAGAAGCATTAGTTGAAAGTGCGTTAAGACATATTAAAATACTTGAAAGTTTTAATTTCTATGACATAGTTATTTCTATAAAATCGTCAGATGTGGTCATGATGATTGAAAGTTACAAATTATTAGCGGGTAAAGTAGATTATCCGCTGCACCTCGGTGTTACAGAGGCTGGTACTACATGGAGAGGAACAATAAAATCAAGTATAGGGATTGGAGCACTTTTAGCTGAGGGGATTGGAGATACTATAAGAGTGTCACTAACCGGAGATGTAGTAGACGAGGTTAAAGTAGGCATAGAAATACTGAAATCCTTAGGTTATATAGATGATGGAATTAAATTTGTATCATGCCCGACGTGTGGTAGGACTCAAATTAATCTTATTAAAATTGCAAATGAAGTAGAAAAAAGATTAGAATGTTGCAATAAGAACATAAAGATTGCAATAATGGGATGCGTCGTTAATGGCCCCGGTGAAGCAAGAGAAGCTGATATTGGCATAGCTGGAGGTAACGGAGTTGGTCTCATATTTAAAAAAGGTGAAATAATTAAAACCGTTAAAGAGGAAGATTTAGTGGAAGAACTTATTCGCGAGATAGATAAATTATAGGCACATTCAAATTTATTTCCATGTGCCTAAGATGTCTTAGCAGGAGGAATACTAATGAATGTAAATTTAGCTGAAATGCTGAAAAATGATTTTAATTTAAATGAAGAAACATTAGCAGATGATATTAAGGTATTGAGAGTTCAATACCTTAAAAAAAGCAATAAATTAAGGGTGCTAATCAAATCTTTAGAGGATATAGATGATAATAAAAAGCTACTAATCAAAAATATTATTTCAAAACGAGTAGGTAGTTTTGAGGATATACAGTTAATTTGCTACAAGGATGTGTCAAACGCCACTATAGAAGATATAAAAGATAAGTTTTGGGTAGATGTTGTAAATGTAATAGCTACCTCACAGCCGTCAAGTAAGGATAGTTTACTTAAATCTTCTAGAATAATTGAGAACGGCACTCTAAAGATTCAGTGTGGAAATGATTTTATGTGCAAAATTTTAAGGGATAAGAATATAGAAATTCTTATAAAAGATACTATAAACGATATGTTTGGAGTTAGTTCATTAGTGAAATTAGAACATAACAGTGAACTTTCTAAAGAAGATTATTTTGGTAAAAAGGAAAAAGAAAATGAAGTTATTATAAAAGAAATTATTAAAAATATTAATACAGAAAAGAAGGACAAACCTCAAAGCAATAATCAAAATAATGATAAAACAAATAAATTTAGCAGACCGGGTTACAGAAAAGATGAAGCAGCTGATGCAAACACTATAATGGGAAGAAATATAAAAAGTGAGAGCATATCAATAGAAGAGATAGATGAAGCTTCAGGAATAGTCTGTGTCTGTGGAGATATCTTTAAAATAAAAATAATTGAAACAAAAACTGGTAGGATAATTATTACATTCTATATTACTGATTATTCAAGTTCAATTACAGTGAAATGTTTTCCAAAGCCTAAAGATGTAGAAAAGATAATGGACGAAATTAAAGTGGGACTTTTCTGTAAGGTGCGAGGAGAAGCAAGTTATGATACCTACGCAAAAGAAGTTGTTGTAATGGCTAGGGATATAATTAAACTTAAGAAAATAGAAAGAATGGATACTGCGCAGGAGAAAAGGGTTGAACTTCATTTGCATACACAAATGAGTGCAATGGATGGGATAAGTCCTGCGGCAAAGCTTGTAGAAAGAGCGGCTAAATGGGGACACTGCGCAGTAGCGATAACTGACCATGGCGTAGTGCAAGCTTTTCCAGAAGCTATGGATGCAGCTAAAAAGAATAAAATAAAGGTTATATATGGTGTAGAGGGCTATTTAGTAGATGATGGAGTACCAATTGTTATTAATAGTAAAAATGAAAATATAGATGATTGTTTTGTAGTTTTTGATTTAGAAACAACAGGGCTTTCTAGTGAAAATGATAGAATTACTGAAATTGGTGCAGTTAAAATTGAAAATGGGAAAATAGTAGATAGATTTAATGAATTTGTAAATCCGGGAATAGACATACCTTATAAAATTATCGAACTAACTGGAATTACAAATGACATGGTTGCGGGTTCTGCCTCTATTGAAGAGATACTTCCTAAATTTTTAGAGTTTGCATGTGGTAGTGTAGTGGTAGCGCATAATGCTGACTTCGATGCATCTTTTATCAAAAAAAATTCAGAGAGGTTGAATTTGAAGTTTGAAAATGCAATTATGGATACAATTCCTTTAGCTAAATATTTACTTCCAGACCTTAAAACATTTAAGCTAAATGTAGTAGCTAAGCATTTGGGCATCTCCCTTGAGAATCATCATAGAGCTGTAGATGATGCTAAAGCTACTGCACAAATATTATTACATTGTTTTGGTTTACTTAAAGAAAAAAACATTTTTGACTTAGATATCTTAAACAAAGAATTTTTAGGCGACTTTAATATAAAAAAGGCAAATACTTATCATGTGATTATTTTGGCAAAAAATCAAGTAGGTCTTAAAAATCTTTACAAGCTTATTTCAGCTTCAAATTTAGAACATTTTCATAGAAGACCTAGGCTTCCTAAAACTTTAATTGAGAAGTATAGAGATGGTCTTATAGTAGGATCAGCCTGCGAAGCTGGGCAAGTGTATAAGGAAGTTCTACATGGAAAATCGGAAGAAGACATTAGGAAGATTGTGAAGTTCTATGATTACTTAGAAATACAACCTCTTCTAAATAATAAATTCATGATTAAAAATGGCACAGTAAAAGATGAAAATGAATTAATGGATATTAATAGAAAAATATGTGCTATAGGAGAAAAAAATAATTTGCCTGTAGTTGCTACAGGCGATGTGCATTTTTTAGAACCTTCTGATGAGGTTTTCAGAAAAATTTTAATGGCTGGTAAAGGTTTTTCAGATGCAGATGATCAACCGCCACTATATTTTAAAACTATCTAAGTGTATTTCAAATAACTCTTCTGGAGTCTTG
>DAVZGU010000238.1:0-4195 GCA_052274215.1 Clostridium sp.
AATGATAAAAAAAGAAAAGACAAAGATAGTAAAAAATATAAAGAAGAATATGAAGAAGAAAATAAACAAAGATGTTCCTTTTGTACAATAGTTAGCAAGGATTATTTAATAAAGACTTTAGCTTTTTACTATTCACTTGAAAGGAATAGTGAAAATTTTCATCTATGGATTTGCTGCATTGATGATGTTATCTACTCATCCCTTTCAAAGATGAATCTCAAAAATGCTTCTCTTATTCACTTGAATACAGTAGAAGACCAGCAACTGCTCGCTGTAAAACCCATGAGAAAAACAAATGAATATTGCTGGACATTGAAAGCAGCTGTTATTCGCTATGTACTTATGCATTACAGCGTAAACTCAATAATATACTGTGACAGTGATATATTTTTCTTTTCAGATCCACAGATGGTATTTGATGAATGGGGTGAAGCTTCAGTGTTTTTATGTCCCCAAAGGGATCTTGAATGGGTTCACAAAATATATGGAAAATTTCAAGCAGGATTCATAGGTTTTAAAAATGATATGCAAGGATTGAATTGTCTTAATTGGTGGAATCAAAAATGCATTGAATGGTGTTATGGGGAACCTGACCCTGAAACGGGACGATGGGGAGATCAGAAATATCTTGATAAAATTACAGAAATGTTTTCTAGTGTAAAAATTTCAAGAAATCTTGGAGTAGATGCTGCACCATGGAATACAATTTATAATAATAATTTCAATATTACCTCAAAGGATAATGAAGTCTTTATTGAAAGTGATAAGTTAATAGCATATCACTTTGCATGTCTTTCAATATTTAACGAAAATGACTATGACTTATGGACTTTTAATTATTTAGAAATAAGTTCTGCAATTAAGTCCAATATTTATATCCCATATATTAAAAGTCTAAGGAATACAATCAACGTTATAAGAAACACTCTTAATGAAAAAGTAGAGGGTTTGTTTAATAAATCTGATTCTAAAGAAGCCCAGACATTATTTAAATACTCAGATTTAACGTTAGCCATGGCTCGTTACAACGATTTTTATAGCTTTTGTACTATAACTAGTAAGTCATATTTATTGCAAAGTATGTCACTTTATTCTTCGCTGAAGGATAAAATCGATAATTTTAATTTATTCATCTGCTGCATGGACGAAATTTCTTTTTCTGTATTAAGTAATCTGAAGCTTGAAAATACGATTATTATTAATGTTAGCAAAGTAGAGGATATGGAATTACTTCATGTTAAAGAAACCAGAAGTATGCAGGAATATTGTTGGTCGATTAAAGCACCGTTGGTCCTTTATATTTTAGAGAAATATGGTATAGATTCAGTTATTTATTGTGATGCAGATATATTCTTTTTTTCTGATCCGATGGCGATTTTCAAACAATGGAAGGATTATGATACACTAATTTGTCCTCAGAGGGATCGTCCTGAATTCGAAAAGGTCCATGGACATTTTCAGGCAGGCTTTTTAGGTTTTAGAAACAGGGAAAGTAGTCTAGCTATTTTAAATTGGTGGAAGAATAAATGTATAGAGTGGTGCTCAGATAAACCTGATATCATAATGGAGAGATGGGGAGATCAGAAATATCTAGATAAGATACCCAATTTATTTTATAGCATAAAAATATTAGATGACCTAGGTATAGATGCAGCTCCATGGAATCTAATTATTAATAATGATTATAAAGTTTACAAGGATAATAATACTGTTTTAATTGATGATCGAGAACTTATGGTTTATCATTTTGGCAGTATGAGAATATTTGATGAATCTGTCTTTGACTTATGGAAGCTAGATCATTTGATTTTTAGCAAAGAAATAATTGATAATATATATATTCCATATTTAGATGTTTTATGCAGATCAATGGAAATATTAAAGTCATCAGGCCTTGTGGATCTTAAAGAATTATTTAGTAAAGAAGAGATCACTAACGCTAAGAACCTGTATAGATTTTAAGCGTAAATGTAAACCTTTCAACCTGGAGGTATAGTATATGGAAGAGGTTAGTCTTACTGGTAAGAGGATATTGGTAACTGGTGGATTGGGATTTATAGGCTCTCACCTAGTTAAGAGGTTATTGAATGAAGGCGCAGAGGTATCTATTATAGGAAGACAGAGCAGCCAAACCTGGAGACTGGAAGAGCAGTTAAAAAATATTTCAATCTATGAGGTTGATATAACTGACAGTAAAAAAATTGAAATTTGCATCAAGGATATATGCCCTCAAATAGTATTTCATTTAGCAGCTTATGGCGTAAACTCAGCACAAAACGAATATATTAAAGCTGCAAATATTAATATTTTAGGAATGATTAATATTTTAAATTCATTGAAGGACACCGACTGCAAAAAATTCATTAATATGGGTAGCTGTGCTGAATATGGAGATAGGAAAGACCTTATGAAGGAAGATATGTATCCAGAACCTGTGAGCATCTATGGAAGTTCTAAAGCTAGTGCAACTATAATCGCTCATCAGATTGCCAGAGAAAACAATATAGATATTATAACCTTAAGGCCCTTTGGTATTTTTGGGGAGGGAGAAGAGAGGCATAAGATTTTTTGTCATATAATACTTTCAATACTGGAAGATAAGGAGGTAAGACTAACATCTGGTGAACAATTACGTGATTACTGCTACATTGAAAACATAATTGACGGATTGGTTATGTCTGCTAAAAGCAATTTAAAGAGCAATATTTTCAATATAGCAAATGGAAATCTTCTTCCTTTAAAATACTATATAGATCTTATATTTAAAAATATTGAAACAGATAGGGTCCCCTTATATGGGACAGTAAAATACAGAAAAAATGAAATGTGGTCACCTGGTGCGGATATAAGTAAGATCCATAATGAATTAGGCTGGAGCCCTAGAATAAGCCTTGAGGATGGAATTGTTAAAACAATAAGGTGGTATGAAGAAAATAAAGATATGTGGATTAAGTATTTACCATAGGATGTGAAAAAAATGTTAAAAGACCTTGAAAATGATTATAAAAATAAAAATGTTTTAATAACTGGTCATACAGGTTTTAAAGGATCATGGCTAGCTATTTGGTTGAAAAAATTAGGAGCAAATGTTATTGGTTATGCACTAGATCCCATCAGTATCAAAAGCAATTTCGTTTTATCTGAAATTAGCAATGATATTGTTGATATAAGAGGAGATATAAGAGATAGCAAACATCTTAATGAAGTTTTTATGACCTATGAACCAGAGATAGTTTTTCATCTTGCAGCACAACCACTCGTTAGGTACTCCTATGAAAACCCTAAAGAGACCTATGAGGTAAATTTTATGGGCACTGTAAATGTATTGGAAGCGGTGAGGGCCAGTAAAAAAACAAAAGCTTTAGTTATTATCACTAGTGATAAATGTTATGAAAATAGTGAATGGCTATACAGCTACAGGGAAATAGATCCCATGGGTGGTTATGATCCGTACAGTTCTAGTAAGGGTTGCGTTGAACTTTTGGTTTCCTCATATAGAAATTCCTTTTTTAATACAGCTGAGTATAAAAATCATGAAAAAATAATTGTAACAGCACGTGCAGGTAATGTAATTGGAGGTGGAGATTGGGCAATCGATAGAATTATACCAGACTGCATCAGGGCACTAGAAAAGGATGAAGAGATTTTGCTTAGGAATCCAGGTGCTGTAAGACCCTGGCAGCATGTCCTTGAACCATTATACGGATATTTACTTTTAGGAACAAAAATATTAAAAAAAGATGTGGTATTTTCTGGAGCTTGGAACTTCGGACCTGAAGCTCAAAATGTCATTACGGTTCAGGAGATTGTCAGAAGACTTGTCAAAGACTGGGGAAATGGAAGCTGGAAATCTTTAATCCTTAAAGGAGATTCATTCCATGAAGCAAGCTTACTAAGTCTTGACATTAGCAAGTCTAGATTAGGTTTAAATTTTAAGCCTAGGTGGAGCATAGATGAGACAATAGAAAAGACTGTAGAGTGGTATAGGAAATATAAGGATGAAAAAGTGATTGATATATGCGAAGCTCAAATTAGTGATTATTGTAGGTAGAGCTGTCATTCTAGGTGCATTAATATCAATATGGACAGTGAGTAAAGATAAAAATATTGTAGTGTCAATAATTATTTTATTAGGTTCAGTTATTAATTTTATAATTATTTGGTTTTTATAGGAACGGCGATATAGGGGCGACAC
>DAVZGU010000239.1:0-4190 GCA_052274215.1 Clostridium sp.
CAAACATTAGAGCGATTGATCTTTTGTCTCCTCTAAGCTGTTTAATTAATCTTTTAGCAATTGATAATACTCTCATATGCTTTTCACTTCTCCTTTTTTTCCATAATAGAGAAATGCGCCTTCAACAGTACTTTCACCAGAGTTTTTCTTTAATTCCTGCGGAGTGCCTATGGCAATTATCCCTCCATTTCTAATTAGTGCAAGTCGATCGCAATGCTCCGCTTCATCCATAACATGGGTAGTTATTATTATTGTAACGCCTTCTTTTCTTAATCGTTCAAATTCTTTCCAAAACTCAATTCTAAGTACGGGATCAATTCCTACGGTAGGTTCATCAAGAATAAGTATTTCTGGTTTATGGACTAAGGCTATAGCCAGGGATAATCTTCTTTTCATTCCACCAGAAAAATTTTTAATAAGTTTTTTACCTTCTTCTCTTAGAAGAACTAATTCTAAAACCTCATCAGCTCTTTTTTTAGCTGGCTTTCCCTTCATGCCATATAACGAGGCAAAGAATAATATATTATCAACGGCGTTTAGGTCTTCATACAGTGCATCACTTTGAGCCATATATCCAATTTTTGAAACTGCGTAAAGTGAAGGCATTTTAGTTTGAAACACACGTACGAAGCCTTCTGTAGGTTCACTCATTCCAACAATAGCCTTTATTAAAGTAGTTTTACCTGAACCAGATGGTCCAAGGAGCCCAAGTATCTCTCCTTTTTTTACCGTAAGGTTAATATTTTCAAGTACTACAAATTTTCCAAACTGCTGCTTAAAATTATCTATTTCAATAACATTTTCATTACTCATTTATTACACTCTCCTTTTTTCATAGGTACTTAATTGTTCATATAAGCATATTATAATACAAAAATTAGAAAGTGGTGATAACAATGTATTTATTTCCATATGATGCATCTTGGATGGTAGCGCAACGGCACATTACTGAGCCTAGGAGAATTAGTGAAGCAGAAGTAGATTTAAGAAATATTATGCGTATACTTTGGGAACAACATATTGTATGGACGAGGATGACAATAACAAGCATAATAAAAGATTTACCAGATGTAGATTTTGTTACTAAGCGACTTCTTCGAAATCCGACAGATTTTAAGTTAGTATTAAAACCTTTCTATGGGGATGAAATTGCTTCTAAATTTAGTGAGTTATTTAAAAGTCATCTTGTCATTGCTGCACAACTTGTTAAAGCAGCCAAAGCTGGCTATAGCAAAGAGGCAGCAGATGCTGAGAAAAGATGGTACGCAAATGCAGATGAAATCGCAGCTTTCCTTGCTAGAATCAATCCTTATTGGTCTCAAGAAAATTGGAAAACAATGTTATATGAACACTTGGCAATGACTAAAGCTGAAGCAGTCGACATACTTACCAATAATTACGAAAGAAGCATCACAGAATACGATGAAATTGAAAACCAAGCTCTAAAGATGGCAGACGTTATGGCAGAGGGCATTGTTAAACAATTTTCAAAATAAGTTGTCAAATCATCTCCTGCGAAGATGTGAAGCTCCGCAGGAGATGATTTAATTATAAAAAGTATAGATAATTAAAGGCATAAAGAGTAAAATTAAAAATATAAATACTTTATTGTTAAACAAAGGAGGAGTAATTTTGGAGATTAATCAAATATCACAATTATTGAAGAGTATTGGCACCAGTGGAACGCAATCAGCAGCAGGAGTTTTAGGTAACGACTCAAGTGGGGATGTTAGTTCTAACTTCGAAGCTTTACTTAAGCAAATGGTGAATAATCAACAAGATCAGACTTTAAATAATGCTGGGACAAGCGCTTCTGGTGTTGATAGTAAGGATAATATAGTTAATGGACTAGATAGTATATCATTACAATCTCAAAAGGCTCAACAGCTTCAACAAGTGGTCATGCAACAAATGATGCAGATTATGACTTCTCAAAACACAAGCAGTAGTTTAGGTATTGGTACTGTTGAAAGTGATGATAGTTCAGATAGTCTTTTCCCAAGTACAAATAGCAATAATGACTTATCTAAATTAATACAAACTAATACTAGTGCTAACAGTAATGAACTAAATAATTCAAGTCAAGGTAATGCTTTATCACCACAGGCGATAATTTAAGAAAATTCTAATTGAAATTTATGGGGAGTGGAGCAGGAGAAATCCTGCATTTTTTATTTGTATAGGTTTATAAGGACATGTAATAACTTGAATGATGTAATATGCTATTATTTTTGGAGGTAAAGAATGGAAAGCGAAGAAAAGATATGTGACAAAAAGGAAAAGAAACAAAAATATTTGGGAGATAAGGGCTTCATAATGTTTATAGCTTTTTTAAGTGCATTTATCCCATTATCTACAGATATTTATCTCCCAGCGCTTCCTAAAATGGTTGAAAGCTTTAACACATCGGAAGGTCTAATAAATCTTACATTAATATTTTTCTTTATATTTTACGCTGTAGGAACCCTATTTTGGGGACCCCTTAGTGATAAATACGGAAGGAAAAGGGTATTACTTATAGGATTATCTGTATATACTATTGGAAGCATTTTATGTATATTTTCTGTAAATGTGTATCAACTTATTTTTTATCGTATTCTACAATCTATTGGTTGTGGGGCTGCAACAGCGGTGGCAACAGCTATAGTAAAAGATGTTTATAGTGGTAGGCGGAGAGTAACCATAATAGCTTTAGTTCAGTCTATGGGAATGCTATCACCTATAATTTCACCAGTTATAGGAGCAATGATACTAAGTGTTCTTTCTTGGCGTGGAGTATTTGTGGTGCTATCTATAATAGGAGCTTTAGCCTTAGCTGGAAGCATAGCAATGGAAGAGACCCTAGAAAAAAGATATACAGGAAGTATATTTAAGTCCATAGGAAGGTTAGGTGTAGTTGCAAAAAATAAGAGCTTTATGTCACTTCTTATAATACTTTCAATGTTATCTGTTGCTTCTATGTCATTTATATCATCTTCCTCTTATATCTATGTAAATGGCTTTGGATTAAGTGAAAAGGTATATAGTTACTATTTTGCTTTAAACGCGGTGTTTTACTTACTAGGGCCATTACTATACATTAAATTATCAAAAAATTATCATAGTAATTCAATTATAACTGTCTCATTTATTGTGATTAGTATAAGTGGGGTATTCATTTGTACTATAGGTAATTTAAGTCCTTTATTTTTTGCATTATCATTAATTCCTGCATCTCTCTTTGGTAACATTATGGCACCCGCAAGAACTAACCTTTTGCTTGAACAGCTACAGGGTGATATTGGTGCAGCATCCTCATTAATGAGCTGTGCAATGACCTTTTATGGTAGTATTGGTATGTTTATGATTTCCTTGGATTTTTCTAATAAAATAGTTGTAATGGGACTAATGTATTTAATAATAGGAATTGTAAGCCTTATAGCATGGCTGATTATCTCTAAAAAACCATATATTAAACAGGTAACCTATCATACAGAAGTAGCAAAAAAAAGTGCTGAGTAATTATTTCAGAAAAGGGGTAAAATAATGGGAATCATTCATATGTTTAATTTATCAACTATGCAATGGATATGTTTAATAATATCAGCCGTCTTAGTAGGAGCTTCAAAGACCGGAATAAGTGGTTTTTTGATGCCTGTTATACCGATTATTGCCAGTGTATTTGGAGGGAAAGAATCTACAGGTGTTATACTTCCTATATTGGTAATAGGGGATGTTTTTGCAGTGTACTATTATAATCGACATGCTAAGTGGGAAAACATAAAAAAACTTTTGCCATGGACAATTATAGGGTTACTACTAGGCGTTATAGTTGGAAACTTTATTAATGATAAACAATTTAAGGCGGTTATATCTATTTCAGTTTTACTTTGCTTAGTCGCCTTAATTTATACTGAAAAAAAAGGCGAAAATATAAAAGTCCCAACAAATAAATGGTTTTATGCAATAGCCGGAATTGCTACTGGGTTTACATCCATGATTGGTAATGCTGCAGGACCTATATTCAGTGTGTATTTGTTAACTATGAACTTTAAGAAAAATGATTTTATGGGCACAACGGCTTGGTTTTTCTTTCTTGTTAATTTGGCTAAATTACCATTGCAAATTTTATTCTGGCATAATATTTCATTTAAAACAATTTTACTTAGCATTGGTATGGTGCCAGCAATTGCATTAGGAGCACTCTTAGA
>DAVZGU010000240.1:0-4184 GCA_052274215.1 Clostridium sp.
TATGATAATAAAGCTTCGCTGCAGCAGCCGGGACTAATTAAATATACTACCCCACTAATTATAAATAGTAATCAAGTTGGTACAGCAATTTTTTTAATTCCTAAGGAGGACTTTTTATCTACTTCACCCAAGCTAGTTACTTTTAGAGATGTACTACCTATTATCATCGCTTTATCTGCAATAGTTATACTGATAATCCTCACTTATATTTTATTGAAAAAGGATATTTTATTGCCCTTAGATTCTCTTAATGAAAGTGCGCGGAGAATTTTAAAGGGTGATTTCACATATGAAATTCATTATGATTATGATACAGAAATGGGTGTTTTTTGCCGCGATTTTGAAGCCATGAGAGATGAACTTAAATTTTCAAAGGAAAAGGAAATATCAATAAAGGTAAGTGAAAAGGAGCTTTTAGCTTGCTTATCTCATGATATTAAAACCCCTCTAACTGCTATTCATGGATATGTGTCAGGGATTAAGGATGGTATTGTTAAAGATAAGGCGGGTATTGAAAATTATTGTATAATAATATTAAACAGAGTAAAAATGTTATCTAAGCTTCTAGAGGATATACTAGAGCATTCAAAGGCAGAGCTTAACAAAATGAACATATCATTAGTTGAGTTCTACTGTGGCGATTTCTTGAAAGATATATTAGATGATTTATCTGTAGAGATAACCAGTAAGGAAATTCATTTTATTTTCCCTCATAAAATACCTAACCTTTTGTTAAATGGTGATAAGAAAAGACTTTCTCAAGTAATGTACAATTTAGTTTCAAATAGTATAAAGTATTCAAGAGAAGATGGATCCATCTCAATATATTTTGAAAACACTGGTAGGTATCTTAATGTATACATAAAAGATACAGGAATGGGAATTTCTTCGGCTGATATTCCTTATATATTTAATAAATTCTATAGAGCCGAGAAATGCAGAAATCAAAATATTCCCGGCACCGGTCTTGGTCTCTCCATTTCTAAATATATTGTTGAGGCTCATGGTGGCTTTATAAATTGCATTGAATCTTCATTAAATGGGACTATTATTTGCTTTGGAATACCAATATAAGTGATATTAATACATGAATCTTAAAACATTTGTAAAAATCACTTAAGAAATCAGACAAATTAGGCGAATTGTGTCTATAATGCGAAGGAGAATTAAAATGGAATTTTTAAAAGCAGTTGAAGCAGATGTTAACAGTATAATGAACATTATTAAGCAAGCACAAGATTACTTTAGGAAACATGGGATTAATCAATGGCAGGATAATTATCCTAACGTTGAAGTGGTAATGAATGATATTAGCAATAAAAATGGATACGTCTTGCTAAAGGATAATAACGTAGTTGGTACTGTAGCAGTTACTTTTGACGAAGAAAAAAACTATGAATCTATTTATAATGGGGAATGGGCCAGCAATGATAAATATGCAGTTATTCATAGAGTGGCTGTTGATTCTAATTATAAGGGAATAGGATTATCATCTGTGATTATCAAAAATATAGAGAAAATTTGTTTGAATAAGGGTGTATACAGTATCAGAATAGATACACATAAAGAAAACATATCTATGCAGAAGTTGCTTTCGAAAAACGGGTTTCAGTATTGTGGCATAATTTATTTAGATGACAAAAGTAAAAGAATTGCTTTTGAAAAAAGAATATATGATATTACAAGTCTATAACAAAAGGTTTCTTTGAAGTTAAAGGTAAAGATTATCATGGTTGGTTATAGTTGTATTTGTTTTATTGATATGCCATACCGGTACAACATTATGACTTAACTATATACTTAGAAGCATCTATTCGTTATTCTAATGAATAACATTATAAAGCGGATATGTAAGAAAACACATAGAAAATTTTCCACTATGTGTTTCTTGTAGTTCTAATTTTATTTATTTCCTAGCAGTAAAAATCTGAAAAGTAACTCCAAATTTATCAGTGACCATTCCATATGCAGGGCTAAAGTAAACTTCATTAAGTTCAATAAGGATTTTACCATCTTCCTTCAATTTCTCATAAAATTGTTTAGTTATTGAAATGTCATCGCTTGTGATACATATTGAGATTTGATTTCCCTTCTGAAAAGGAACACCAGGGAAAATATCAGCAACCATAATTTCATTTTCACCAATTTTTAATACTGAGTGTGCGACAAGATCTAATTGATTCTTTTCAAACTTTGACACCTCATCTTTGGGACCTTGACCTAAAGTTTGCATAAAAAGAACTTTAGCATTTAAAACCTCTTGATAATATTCAATTGCTTCTTTTGCTCTTCCATCCATTATCTGAATAAAAGGGCTGACTTTTAATGACATAATTAAACATCTCCTTTATAAATTTTTATAAGGATTTAATATAATTCAAATTTAGTCTCTACAAAAGCAAATATCCTTATTCATTGCTCTATTTATTATTATATATTATAATGGTGACAAACTATGTCATAGTTATTTTTGGGAGGTATATATGTCTAAAGCAAAAAGATTAAATGAAATGATTATGATGGTCAATCGAAAGAAAAGATTTACGGTTCGGGAATTAGCACAAGAATTTGGGGTTTCTAAAAGAACCATTTTGAGGGATTTGCAAGAATTGGGCGAAATGGGTGTACCATTGTATTCAGAAGTAGGTCCACATGGGGGCTATCAAGTCTTAAATGAACGAATTCTTCCTGCCATCACATTTACTGATGATGAGGCTATCTCTATATTCTTTGCTATTCATGCATTAAGACATTATATTTCTCTCCCATTTGACAGTGAGTATGAATCAATAAAAAAGAAATTTTATTTAAATCTTTCTGGAGATATTAGAGATACGATAGATAGAATAAAAGACCGTGTTGATTTTTTGTCAGTACATCAACAAGAGGAAAATCCATTTTTAAGACAATTATTAGATGCATCAATAAAGCAGGATGTTATTATAATTAACTATGTGACAAATGAGAAAACTAGCAATAAAAGTATTCAACCAATTGGTATTTATGCAAATGAAGGAATGTGGTATTGTCCATCTTATTGCTTTTTAACTAAAGATTATCGAGTCTTTAGGTGTGACCGTATAAAGTCTGTAAAACTTGATGAAAAAACCGATACTATCGACATGTCTAATATTAATTTAAAGAACCGTTTTTCAATCCTTAATGACACTAAAGAAACATTTGAATTATATGTGGAGTTAACTAATAAAGGTGTAGAAAAATATCAATCTGCAAAATGGCCAAATATTGAGTTGAATAAACAAGAAGATGGTTCAGGATTTTTAAATGGTAATATCTCAAAACATGATATTGATTTTTTTTCTGATTACTTTATTACATATAGTAATCATGCAATTATCAAAAAACCTTTTGAGTTAATTGTATGTATAAAAGAAAAACTAAACATAATTTTAAATCAGTATACTTAATTTAAATATGAATTATTTAATCAAATTTCCATCTATAATGACCGTGTATAGGAGATGTAAAGTAAGAGAGTTTCAGTATACTAGCATGAGGTTTGGTATTATGAATGACGTAAGGAATACCATTTTTATCTCTTTTATCAGAAATAATACCAATATGTTCATACCCCTTAGTAAATACCACAATATCACCAGGTTGCCATTCTTTTAAATTTTCAGCATTCCTAGATTTAACTTCGGTGGTTAAACTTAGAGCGTGCCTACTAAAAAATATATCTTGATTGGGCACTCGTCTGAAATCAATATTAGGGTCTGGCTTTTCATCTACTCTAGGATAAAGTTTAATATTGCTTTTTATGTCCTCATCAATAAGGTCTTTTAAATTAATGTTAGCAGTTTTAAAACCTCGCCAAATTACGTCGGTACATACCCCTTCTTTTTCAGGTGGATAGCCACCATTATAATAATTACTTATATATTTTGTTTTATTAAGAACTTCATTATTAGCACCATTAACTATATCTAATGCATCTGCTACTCCGTTTTTATTGTTATCAATTTTTGAAAAATTTTCAGATATTATAAATTTGGGTTTAAAGATGCTAAAAACATATTCATTAATGATGGATTTAAAAGGTGAATATATATAAGCACAAGTTAATATTAAAAAAATCATTATTAAAATTATAACAAGTCTTTTTTTCACTTTGTCACCACCCCCTCTATTTTACAATTATACCATACTTATATAATATAATT
>DAVZGU010000241.1:0-4178 GCA_052274215.1 Clostridium sp.
TTCTTATATTTTATTTGAAATAATTTACTCCTGCCTCAAATATCTTTTGATCCTTCTCACCAATAATATTTTTTAAAGTGTTAGCGCCTACTCTTTCAGAGTGACCCATTTTACCGAAAACTCTTCCATCCAAACTAGTGATTCCTTCAATAGCATACATTGAACCATTAGGGTTAAAGTTTATATCATAACTTGGCATTCCGTCAAAGTCTACGTATTGAGTGGCTACTTGACCACTTGCGAATAATTTTTTAATTACTTCTTCATTTGCTACAAACCTACCTTCTCCATGTGATACTGGTATGGAATGCACATCTCCAACTTTTAAATTACTAAGCCAAGGAGACATGGTTGAAACCACTTTAGTCTGCACGGTACAAGATACATGTCTACCAATTTCATTATACGTTAAGGTTGGGCTGTTTTGCGTTATATCCGTTATTTCGCCAAAAGGTAGTAACCCAAGTTTTATTAAGGCTTGAAAGCCATTGCATATTCCGAGCATTAATCCATCTCTATTTTCTAATAACTGATGTATGCTTTCACGTATTATAGGATTTCTAAAGAATGTAGCAATAAATTTACCAGACCCATCTGGTTCATCCCCAGCACTGAATCCACCTGGAAGCATAACAATTTGAGAACTTTTTATTTTTTCTGCTATAGCTTTTATAGATTCTTCAATATGCCTTGATGATAGATTCTTTATTACCATAATCTCCACTTCAGCCCCAGCCCTTTCGAAGGCTTTCATAGAATCATATTCACAATTAGTACCTGGAAACACCGGAATTATAACTCTAGGCTTTGCTATTTTAATTGCAGGAGCCGATTTCAATTTTGAATTTTCAACACTTACATAAATTTTGTCATTTGTGATATTTAATTTACTAGTATTTACTTTCGTGTTAAATATACTTTCTAAAGATCCTTCCCAATTACTTAGCGCTTCTTCTAGACTAATAGTTTCCCCTAAGACTTTGATAAATGGTTCTACCTGAGTATGTCCAAGTATCTTAATATTTAAATTCTCTTTAATTAGCTCTGAAAGTGTGCATTTATCTATTTCCATTACAATGCTGCCATAATCCTCTTTAAATATGCTTTCCACCTGAATATCTTCTTTAAATTCAAATCCTATTTTATTACCAAAACACATTTTTGATATAGCTTCTGACAAGCCTCCCATTCCTACTGCATAGGTTGATAAAGCTTTGCCACTATCTATTAACTTCTTTACTAATTTATAGTTTTGACGAAGCTTTTCAAAATCAGGTAATCCATCACCCTTAGTATTTGCGTAAATTAAAACAACCTGACTATCTCCATTTTTAAACTCTGGAGATATAACCTTATCTGTGTTTATAACATCTACAGCAAAGGATATAAGCGTTGGCGGTACATTTATATCATTAAATGTACCTGACATACTATCTTTTCCACCAATAGCCGCTATGCTAAATTGTTTTTGTACATGTAGCGCTCCGAGTAGTGATGAAAATGGTTTACCCCACTTATAAGGTTCTTTTGACAATTTTTCAAAATACTCTTGAAATGTTAGTTTAATATTTTCATAATTAGCGCCACTAGCTACTGCCTTTGTTACAGAATCTATTACTGCATAAGCAGCTCCATGGAAGGGACTCCATTTTGATAATTTAGGATTGTACCCATAGGACATTATTGTACCAGTGTTTGTATCTCCGTGAAGTACAGGTAATTTTGCTACCATGGACTGAATTGGTGTTTTCTGAAATTTTCCACCAAAAGGCATTAGCACCGTTCCTGCTCCTATTGTACTATCAAACCTCCCAGCTAATCCTTTTTGACTACAAACATTTAAGTCTGATAGATTAGAATTCCATAAATCTTTTATTGATTTTAAATTACCTTCACTCCATTTTGAATCTTTTGAAAAGTAGTATTCATTCTCTTTAGGTGCTGCTACTTTTACATTAATACGCTGTTTAACTCCATTGGTATCTAAGAAACTTCTACTTATATCAACAATAGTTTTTCCCTTCCATACCATTTTAAGCCTATTATCATCAGTTATTTGCGCCACTACTACAGCTTCTAAATTTTCTTCTTCTGCTAGTTTTATAAATACGCTAGCATCATCGCACCTAACAACAACAGCCATACGTTCTTGGGATTCTGATATAGCAAGCTCCGTGCCATCTAAGCCCTCGTATTTTTTAGTGACTTTATCTAAATCTATTATAAGTGCATCCGCGAGTTCCCCTATAGCTACGGACACTCCGCCTGCACCAAAATCATTACATCTTTTTATAAGCGATGTAACCTTTGGATTTCTAAATAGTCTTTGAATCTTTCTTTCTGTAGGTGCATTACCTTTTTGAACTTCTGCTCCTGAAGTTGATAGTGAGCTCTCGCTATGCTGCTTAGATGCCCCCGTAGCTCCCCCACATCCATCACGTCCTGTTTTTCCACCAAGAAGTATAACAACATCAGACGCCATTGGTTTTTCCCGAACTACGTTCTTATAAGGTGCCGCTCCAATAACTGCCCCTACTTCCATTCTTTTAGCCACAAAGTCTTCATCATAAACTTCAGAAACGAGTCCTGTAGCAAGTCCTATCTGATTTCCATAAGAACTAAATCCATGAGCAGCTTCAAGTGTTATTTTTCTTTGAGGAAGTTTACCTTTTATGGTATCTGAAATTTTCGCCCTTGGATCACCGCAGCCAGTAACGCGCATTGCCTGATACACATAACTTCTACCTGATAATGGGTCTCTTATTGATCCACCAAGACAAGTAGCTGCACCACCAAAAGGTTCTATCTCAGTAGGGTGGTTATGGGTTTCATTTTTAAACATTACTAGCCACTTTTCCTTCTCTCCTTCAATGTCTGCTTCCACAATTATACTGCAGGCATTTATTTCGTCTGAAACATCAAGGTCCTTTAATTTTCCTTGTTTCCTTAAATCTTTCATGGAAATAACAGCCATATCCATAAGTGTTACGTCCCTATTTGATTTATCATAAACAAACTCTCTAGTATCTAAATATTCCGCATAAGCCATCTTAATTGGTTTAGAATATTTACCTTCTTCTATGTAGACGTCCTCAATAACTGTGTTAAAAGTTGTATGTCTGCAGTGATCGGACCAATATGTATCTATAACTTTTATCTCCGTTATAGATGGGTCTCTCTTTTCAGTTTCACTAAAATAATCTCTACAATATTTTAAATCTTCAAAACTCATAGCAAGCCCATTACTTTTTAAGAATTCAGTTAACTCCATGTCATTCATTTTAATAAAAGTTTCTACTATTTTTACCTGCTCTGGCTCATTAAATCTTTGCTGTAAATCCTTTTGTTTATCAAACTCTGTTTCTCTAGAGTCTACTGCATTTATGCAATATCTCTTAATCTTATCTAATTCTATTTTAGTAATATTCCCCTTTAATACAATAACCCTTGCGGTTTTAACTATATGTTTATCCTCTTGAGTTAAAATTTGTATACATTGAGCCGCTGAATCTGCCCTCTGATCGTATTGTCCAGGTAAAAATTCAATAGCAAATACAGTTTCGCCCTTCTGAATATCTAACCCTTCATCATAAACCTGATCTACTGTAGGTTCAGAAAATATTGTATCCCTTGACATGAGGTACTGCTCCTTGGTTATTCCCATAACATCATATCTATTAACTAATCTAAGCCCATCCAAGTTCGATATACCTAAATTTATTTTTATATCTCTTAATTTTTTTTCACCTTCAACATTATAGTTCGCTTTTTTCTCTACATATAACCTATATATATTATTTTTCATGATTAATACCTCCAAAATTTAAATTTATACGAATATTAAGCAATCATTTTCTTTTATAATTCGTTATAACCATATTATAATATACTTCATCTAATTATAAAAGCAAATTTTAGAATAAAGTGATTTTTAATTTTTCTATAACATTATTAACTCATAAAATTTACTGATACAAAAACAGGATGGCATAAATATGCCATCCTGTTTTATTCTAAAAAGTAAATTATAAAATTTAGTTTTTCTTTTCAAAATCATCTTCGTAATTTTTCAAAGTCTTTTTAACTAAAGCTCCAAGTCCTAATAATGCAATTAAATTCGGTATAACCATTAATCCATTAAAAGTATCCGCGAGTTCCCAAACTAGGTCAACCTTTAG
>DAVZGU010000242.1:0-4165 GCA_052274215.1 Clostridium sp.
CCCAAAGCAAAATGATTTTATAATTACATTTTTATTTAGAAAGCAGGAATTATATTTCCTTTATATTTATCTTCAATAAATTTTTTAACTTCTGGAGAATTTAATGCCTTTGAAAGTGCTTCTATATAAGGTTTAGTTTTATCTTCTTTTCTAATTGCAAGCACATTTGCATAAGGGGAATCTTTTGATTCAATTGCTAGTGCATCTTTTGTCGGATTTAAATTGGCTTCTATTGCAAAATTCGAATTTATAACTGCTGCATCCACATCTTTTAAAATCCTTGGAAGTTGAGGAGCGTCTAATTCTGTTATTTTCAAATTCTTTTTATTTTCAGTAATATCAAGTTTAGAAATAAAGTCTCCACTTTTTAGTTTTATTAACCCTTGCTTCTCAAGTACTCTAAGTGCTCTTGCTCCATTTGTAGGATCACTTGGAATAGCTATTTCAGCCCCATTTTTTATATCACTGAGTTTTTTATATTTATTAGAGTACACGCCCATAGGTTCAAGATGAACCTTTACAGTATAGTCTAAGTCCAATCCCTTTTCTTTACTAAATGATTGCAAATAAGGTATATGTTGAAAGAAATTAGCATCTAATTGTCCCTCGGCTAGTGCAGTGTTTGGTGTTACATAGTCAGTAAATTCTACTATTTCAAGAGTATATCCCTCTTTTGCGAGGATTGGCTTTATAGCCTCTAATATTTCTTTGTGAGGCACTGGTGACGCACCTACTTTAATGATTTTTTTATCAGTTACAGCTACCTCTTTTTTTGCTCCACATCCACTCAGTGTAAAAATCACAACTATTGTTAATAATATGCTTAATATTTTTTTCATTTTTAATTTCCCCCTCTTATTTTTCTTTTAATATTTTTATAGTTCAATCATTATTTAATCATTTTTCTATACAATATATTTCCTAAGGCTTGAATGATTTGCACAACTGCGATTAATATAATTACAGTGTATATCATGATATCTGACTTAAATCTATAGTAACCATATTTTACGGCTACATCTCCAAGGCCCCCTCCACCAATTGTTCCAGCCATAGCTGAGTAACCTATAATGTTTATTATTGTTAACGTAACTCCAAGAACTATAGATGGCATTGCCTCTTTTAGCATAACCTTAAATATAATTTGATAGGTTTTTGCACCAAATGATTTAGCGGCTTCAATAATTCCATAATCCACTTCTAAAAGTGCAGATTCTATTATTCTTGCAGCAAAAGGCGCTGCACCAAGCGTTAGAGGAACTATAGCTGCATTCGTACCTATGGTTGTTCCAACTATAAACTTAGTTAATGGAAATATAGATATCATTAATATAATAAACGGAAAAGACCTAAGTATATTTATTACTAAATTTAAGCTTTTATAAATCAAACTGTTTGGCCTTAGCCCTTTAGGGCCAGTTATAATTAATCCCACTGCTGAAATAAATCCTAAAATAAATGTAAAAATCGTGGATACTGTTACCATATATATTGTATCTATTAGTGCAGGTAATAAGATTTCTTTAAATAGCATTTATACTCCCTCCTTCATATTCTTCATTCTGCACTGAGCAATCATTGATTTCCCACGCTATTGATCTTTCATCTAAATATCTTAATATTTTTTCCCTATTATCCTCACTTGCATTTATTATGAGACTTCCCATTACGTTATCTCTAAATTTTTCAAGCCTTCCCCATACTATTGAAAAATCAATATCTAACTCCCTGGCAATGGATGTTATGAGGCAACTCTTAGTAATTTCCTTTGTAAAAAATATTTTAATGTTATATCCCGTATTAGGTAGTAATTCTTCCTCTCCCATAAGTGTTTTCATTTCCTTGGTTGGCCTAATAAATAGTTCCTCGGTAATGCCATGGCTTTTAATTTCCCCTCCTTCTAAAAGAATAAATTTATTACAAATTTCCTTCACCACTTCCATCTGATGGGTAACTACAATAATTGTTATATTAAATTTGTTATTGATATCTCTTAAAAGCTCTAATATAGATTTTGTAGTTTTAGGGTCTAATGCAGAGGTGGCTTCATCACAAAGTAATATTTTTGGATTAAGTGAAAGCGCTCTTGCAATTCCAACCCTTTGCTTCTGCCCTCCGCTAAGTTGTTTTACATTGGTGTTTACTTTATCCTTAAGTCCCACTAATTCTATTAAGCTATCTACTCTTTCTTTAATAAACTGCTTGTCGTTTCCCCATATTTCTAGTGGAAATGCTATGTTTTCAAAAACATTTTTACTGTTAATAAGGTTAAAACTTTGAAATATTATGCCTACATTTTTCCTAAACTCGCGAAGCTCTTTCAAACTTAGCTGTTTTACCCCTTTGCCCATTATATTAATGGTACCTGTATCATAGGTTTCAAGCCCATTAAAGCATCTAAGCAAAGTGGATTTACCAGCTCCACTGTGACCAATAACTCCATAAATATCACCTTCCTCCACTGTAAATGAAACATCATTTAACACTTTAACCTCTGAAAAACTTTTACTTACACCTTGAACTTTAATCATGATATCCTTCTCCTTTTCATTTCTTACAATTCATCTTTACCTTTTGATGTTTTGTTTAAATATTGCTCTAAAAAAAAATAGAGCCCAAGAATAAACTTGGGCTCTACTGCCAAACTTATTCTTATCTTGCAGCAATGCTGCAGGAATTAACACCATGTATCATAATATGATACTGGTTGTCGGGTTTCATAGGGCCAGTCCCTCCACCTCTCTTGATAAGACACTATTAAATTTTATTTACATCTATACAAAAAAACAAAAACCTCTTCCATCATTATATAATGATGAAAGAGGTATAAAATTACAAAGACACCTCTCTCATCTTCCGCTAAATTACAATGAAATTAGCGCAGGATTTAGCACCTATTCAGACAATAACGTCTGATGGTTGCCGAGATGTCATCGGGCCGGTCCCTCTATCTCTCTTGATGAGAATTAACTTGTTTATTAAATTAGATTTATAATATCACTATATGAATGCTATGTAAAGAAGTTTTTTTATATTTTTTAGTGATGTTTCATCATTGTATATATTTTGTTAATACTTTATATATAACATAAATATTCATGTTACATTATTTATGTTATAATATATTGTGATAATTATATTGTTCTAGGAGGATACATTTTATGGCTAACATTTGAAATGCCAATAAGAAATAATTAACACCTATAGAGAGTAAATCATATACCATGGTGTTATTGACAAAATTTTAAAATAATTGTACTATACACACATAAACTAAGCGCTTTTTTAATAGTATAAAACAGACCCATAAGGTCTCTTTTATGTGACCTAGTATTAGAAATTCAGTAATAACAATTGAATATAGGCCTAAAAATAGGATAATACTTATGGCGACCAAGTAAGACAAGCCCCCTTTACGTATATATGAATCATGGTCATCCAGGGCTAACCCTGGACATTTTTTTGTATAATAAAAATAAGGAGGCGATATTAATGGATAATAATAAAAATGTAGAACCAGTAAAAATAGCACCGGTTAAAAAGAAACTTTGGAAAAAAATCGTTAAAGGTTTATTAATATTTTCTGCAATAATTTTCGTATCAGCTACGATAACTTTAGGATATGGTTATATTAAATATGGCGGTAAAATAGAGGCAACTATAAAAGATGCTAACAATATAGCACAAACCATAAACGAAACCGCTTTTAATACCCGAAAACCAACACAATTTTATGATACTAATGGTAAACTATTAAAAGAATTTAAGACCAATACATATTATTACACAAAAGGAGCAGACTTAAATCCCTATGTGGCCAAAGCTGTTACTTCAATAGAAGACCAAAGGTTTTATAAACATGGCGGTATAGATTTTAAAGGTATAAGGAGAGCTGCCTGGGTATATATAAAGTCCAAGGGCGATATCATACAAGGTGGTTCAACAATAACGCAACAACTTGCAAGAAATGTATTCCTTACATTTGACGTAACCTTGTCAAGAAAATTAGAAGAGTCTGTTATAGCGCAGAAATTAGAAGAAAGATATTCAAAAGATCAAATATTGGAGTTTTATGTAAATAATATAAACTTCGGCAATGGATGTTATAGCATTGAAAGTGCTTCACAATTTTACTTTCAAAAGAATAATAAGGATTTAAGTATAT
>DAVZGU010000243.1:0-4160 GCA_052274215.1 Clostridium sp.
TATATACCTGAATGAAAATTTACAAACCTATTGTGAAAATAGTATTAAATTTTTAACTACTTCAAAGGATAATTATGAAATAGATTTGCTAAACGCCTTAATAAAAGAAAAGTGATAAAGTAAAAAAATAGACATTTTAATGACGATTTAGTATTAAGCTATGATTATAAAGAGGGGAGTGATCAGGAATGATTAATAATATTGATATAAAAAATGCAATGACAGTTTCTTTAGATGATTGTTTACCTAATATGCCTGAATTTATTAAGGGAATAAGGAGAGCTCCAGATAGAGGCTTCCACCTTTCAAAATCACAAACAGAAATATCACTTAAAAATGCACTTCGTTACATTCCAGAAAAGTATCATGATGCGCTTATACCAGAATTTATGGACGAGCTTACTACAAGAGGCAGAATATATGGATACAGGTTTCGTCCCGAAGGTAGAATATATGGAAAACCAATAGATGAATATGAAGGAAGATGTACTGAAGGTAGAGCTTTTCAGGTTATGATTGATAATAATCTTGATTCTGAAGTAGCTTTATATCCTTATGAGCTTGTTACTTACGGCGAAACAGGAAGTGTATGTCCGAATTGGATGCAATATAGACTTATAAAAAAATATCTAGAAATAATGACTCAAGACCAAACATTGGTTTTAGAATCAGGACATCCTCTTGGCCTTTTCAAATCAAAACCTGAAGCACCAAGAGTAATAATTACAAATGCACTAATGATAGGTATGTTCGATAATCAAAAGGATTGGGAAATAGCAGAGGAAATGGGTGTTGCAAATTATGGACAAATGACTGCAGGTGGATGGATGTATATAGGACCTCAGGGCATAGTCCACGGTACTTACAATACTTTATTAAATGCAGGTAGAATGAAGCTTGGAATTCCAAATGATGGTGATTTAAGAGGACATATATTTGTAACATCAGGACTAGGCGGTATGAGTGGTGCTCAGCCAAAAGCAATTGAAATAGCAAACAGTGTAGGCATCGTAGCTGAAGTTGATGAATCAAGAATTAGTACAAGGCTTGAGCAAGGATGGGTTATGAAGCAATCATCAGATCTTGATGAGGTATTCAAAATTGCTGAAGAATATTTGGAAAAGAAAGAGCCAATGTCAATTGCATATCACGGAAATATAGTTGATTTGCTGGAGTATGCAGTGAAAAACAACAAAAAGATTGATTTATTATCTGATCAAACATCTTGCCATGCGGCATATGAAGGTGGATATTGCCCTAAGGGAGTAACCTTTGAAGAAAGAACAAATCTTCTTGCAAAAGACAGAACTACTTTTTGTGAATTGGTTGACAAGAGTTTAAGACGTCATTTTGAACTTATAAAAACATTAGTTGAAAGGGGAACATACTTCTTTGATTATGGCAATTCATTTATGAAAGCAATTTATGATGCTGGCGTTAAGGAAATATCTAAAAATGGAATAGATGAAAAAGATGGATTTATATTCCCCTCTTACGTAGAAGATATAATGGGACCTCAACTATTTGACTATGGTTATGGACCATTTAGATGGGTATGCTTAAGTGGAAAGAATGAAGACTTAACAAAAACTGATCATGCTGCAATGGGATGCATAGACCCAAATAGAAGATATCAAGATAGAGATAACTACAACTGGATTAGAGACGCAGAAAAAAACAATCTTGTGGTTGGTACCAAAGCAAGAATACTTTATCAAGATGCTACCGGAAGAATAAATATAGCTCTTAAATTTAATGAAATGGTAAGGAATGGAGAGATAGGACCTGTTATGATGGGTAGAGATCATCATGATGTAAGTGGTACCGATTCACCATTTAGAGAAACTTCCAATATAAAAGATGGAAGTAATGTTATGGCAGATATGGCTGTACAGTGCTATGCTGGGAATGCAGCAAGAGGTATGAGTCTTGTAGCGCTTCATAACGGTGGCGGCGTAGGAATTGGGAAATCAATAAATGGAGGATTCGGACTTGTACTTGATGGAAGTTATAGAGTAGATGAAATAATCAAATCTGCGATTTCATGGGATGTTATGGGTGGAGTTGCAAGACGTTCATGGGCAAGAAATGAACATTCTATAGAAACAGTTATAGAATTTAACAATACACATAAAGGAACAGACCATGTTACTATTCCTTATTTAGCAAATGAAAAACTTGTACAGGACACAGTTAGCAAATATTTTGATAAATAATATATTCGAGAGGGATGCATTTATGAAAAAAAATAACTTACTTATAAAAAATGCTGCGGAGCTTGTTACATGCAGCGGCAGCAAGGCAAAACACGGTGAAGAAATGAAAAATATTCATACCATTAAAAATGGAGCTGTTGTAATTGAAGGTGGTATAATTAAAGCTGTTAATACTACAGAAGAAATATTAAAAATTTACAATGAAGAAGATTATGAAGTTATAGACGCATCTAACAAATGTGTACTCCCAGGATTTGTAGATTCTCACACTCATTTTATATTTGGTGGCTACAGGGCAGATGAATTTGCTTGGAGACTCCATGGAGACAGTTATATGGATATAATGGAGAGAGGCGGCGGAATACAAAATACAGTAAACGCAACAAGGAATGCCTCTGAAGAAGAACTTTATAATGTGGGATTTGAAAGGCTTAATGACATGCTTAAGCTTGGAGTAACAACTGTAGAAGGTAAAAGCGGTTATGGCCTTGATTTTGACACAGAAATAAAGCAGCTTAAGGTTATGAAGAGGCTTAATGTAGCTCATGCTATGGACCTCGCAATTACATTTTTAGGTGCACATTCTGTTCCACCTGAATACAAAGGCAAAAATAATGAGTATATTGACTTCATTATAGAGAAGGTACTCCCTGTGGTTAAATCAGAAAATCTTGCAGAGTTTTGCGATGTTTTTTGTGAAGACAAAGTTTTTTCTGTAGATGAATCAAGAAAACTTCTTTTAAAAGCAAAGGAAATGGGTTTTAAACTTAAACTTCATGCGGACGAAATAGTAACCCTTGGAGGTTCGGAGCTTGCAGCAGAAGTTGGCGCAATATCAGCCGACCATCTATTGCATGCATCAGATGAAGGAATAAAAGCCATGGCAGAGAAAAAAGTAATTTCTACTCTCCTTCCATGTACTGCCTTTTGCTTAAAAGAGCCATATGCAAGGGCAAGGGAAATGATTGATAGCGGCTGCGCAGTAGCACTGGCATCAGATTTTAATCCAGGTAGCTGCTTTACATACTCAATACCTTTGGTATTTGCAGTGGCAGCTATATATATGAATATGAGTATTGAAGAATCTATAACAGCACTTACAATAAATGGTGCTGCTGCAATCGGTAGAGCAGACTCTATTGGAAGTATCGACCCTGGTAAAAATGGTGATATTGTTATTTTGAAATATCCTTCTTATAATTTTATACCATATAACACGGGTATAAACCTTGTAGAGACAGTAATTAAAAATGGGAATGTAGTTGTTAGTGTATAATTAATCTTAAATAGTAAAGGAGATAATATTATGGCAAAATTAGTTGAATGTGTTCCAAATTTTAGTGAAGGTAGAAATAAGCAAATAATTGAAAGCATAGTTGACGAGGTAAGAAATACTGAAAATGTAAAACTACTTGACTACTCTTCAGATAAAGACCATAACAGGACAGTCGTTACATTTGTTGCTACACCTGAAGACGCTAAAAAGGCAGCTTTTCAGCTAATTAAAAGAGCATCAGAACTTATTGATATGAGAACTCAAGAAGGTGCTCATCCAAGAATGGGAGCTACAGATGTTGTGCCATTTATTCCAATTCAGGATGTTACTACAGAAGAATGTGTTGAACTGGCTAAAGAGCTTGCAAAAAAGGTTGGAGAAGAATTAAATATACCTGTTTATCTTTATGAAGATGCAGCTACCTGTAAGTCACGAACAAATCTTGCTAATATTAGAAAAGGTCAGTACGAAGGATTCTTTGAAAAAATAAAACTTCCAGAATGGAAACCTGATTTTGGTCCATGTGAAATGAATGAAAAAAGTGGTTGTACAGTTATAGGTGCAAGATTTCCACTTGTAGCATACAATGTGAACTTAGGCACAGATAATATGGAAATAGCAACTGCTATTGCTAAAAAGGTAAGATTTATAGGCGGAGGACTTAGATT
>DAVZGU010000244.1:0-4138 GCA_052274215.1 Clostridium sp.
TAATTTAATTTTCTAATATCTAACATTTACCATCCCCCCCTTTGACTGTTTATATAGTCTTGAAGCACATAAAAGTACTGTGAAGGTTTACTTTCATTCCATTTGCCTTCATTAGACTTAGCTGCCATTAAAATTAAATATTCTTTAGCTCTTGTTATTCCTACGTATAAGAGCCTTATTTTTTCATTTATTATCTGTATTTTCGCTTCCCCAATTGGATCTTCGCAAATATTATTACCAAGAATTTTTGCAATCTCAGCTTTACAAAGAACTGTAGGGTTTTTAAATTGCTGTTTCAAATAATAGTACTCCCTAAATTTATCCGTTGTCATATATGGGTATTGATAAGATGTGATGCTTAATATAAATACACAATCCCATTCCAGTCCTTTTGCTTTATGACAAGTAGAAACTGTTATTCTATCTGAGGAAGGTTCATATCCTTCTAGGTCATAAATTATACCTGAAATATGATTTAATATACCGTTTTTTTCATCTAGCAACTGATTCACTATATGCTTTAAACAAAATTCGCTATCATCTTTTGATAGAAATCTAATATACGATGCAACTGCCTCTGCCATTGCCTTATCCTCAAGACTGAAATTTAAAACATCACTAATATGCAAAATCAGCCTATCTAAATGTGTTTGGGGATATTGAAATATTATTTTAATCTGCTGCATGCACTTTATAAATTTTTGATAAACCTCTGAACCTAATATTTCGTGAGGAACATCTCTCTGATCTATGCTACCCCCATTGGGATACATTAGCTTTTCGACTTTATAATCTTGTATGAAATCAAACAACCTTTCACTTTCTTCGTTGTTTTCTTCTATAAACACATTCTTCACTAAATCTTTAAATTTAAAACTATCATGTGGCTCTGAAATAAACTGCAATATATATCCTAATGTAAATGCAGCCTTACATCTTTTATCTGATTTATTTGACAATTCATCACACTCAATATTTAACTCTCTAAGTTTATCCGCTATTTCTTTAACTTGATTATTATACGGAACTAATATGGCACAGGTTTTATTAGGATATTTTTCTTTGAATTTCATTGTTAGCTTAGTAGCTTTATTAATTTCATCCTGATTTGAACTACAAACCATAGTGCTTATTCCGTAATTGTCTACATCATGCTTTTTTATTTTAAAAAACTCTGGTACCGTTTTAATTTCTTGATTTACTAATGCACATCTACATTTTTCTTCACCATGATGATTATTGATATGTTGAACTAATTCGTTTGCTAAATCAATAATATGTTTTGTACTACGGCCTGCCATATACATTTCAAACTTTTTATTTGCATTATCACAAAATTCTCTGAAAAATTTTGGATCTGAAGATGTAAATGTACCTGTTATACTTTGATTAACATCCCCTACCCTAACTAAGTTTTCGTTTTTTTCAGAAATTAAACCCAATATTCTTCCCTGAATTAAATTAGAGTCTTGGCACTCATCTTCAAATACAAAAGTATATTTTACATTTAATTTTCCTCTTAGCACATCATCAGTTTTTAAAATTTTATATGCAAGAATTAACAAATCGTTATAATCTATATAGCCCTCTCTTTTTAGAGTTTTAGTGTATGAATCATAAATTTCAGATATATGCTTTAAAATACTGTCTTGATTTAAATTTTTCACTTCATCCTTTAACTTTTCTGGAGAAATATCATTTATCTTTAATTCCCCAATAATTGTATCCACTGTCATGAAAAAATCATTCCACCAATCATTTTGTTTTCCTGGGTATTTATTTAGGGATTTATCTAATATCATAGCCTTAAATGTATTTTCTCCACCGTTTCTTCTCCAATGCATAATGCACTTATTTAAATATAAGCTTTTATTTACATCATCTAATATTTTAAATTCTTCATTAACTCCCACTACATCTGGTCTATCTTTTAAAATCTTTAGTGCTAAACTATGAATAGTCATAACTTCATAATCATTACTTGCTGTTATCCCCTTATTTTGTAAAACCATTGAAATTCTATGTTTAAAGTTATTCACTGCACTATTCATAAAAGTAACTATAAGTATTTTCCCAGGTTTATGAATTTTATCTTTTATAAGTTCACATACTAGATTACATATTATGAAGGTTTTCCCTGCTCCTGGAACTGCTGGAACCGCCATGGTTCCTCCTCTATATTCCATTATAGGCAATTGATCATCCCTATAACTTATTTTTACCTCTTCATTACTCATATCCCCTATCATAATTTTCACCTCTTCCACTTAAGATTTCTACAAGGATATCCGCAAATATACTTTGTTGTTCATATCCATTTAGAGAATACTCACTGCCATATATGTATAATTCGCCCCTGCATTTTCTTAAAAGGCCATCAACAACGGACATTAAAATTCTATATATATTATTGTTTTCTGTTTCCTGCGTATAGATATCATTAATATCCCAATTACTTCTTAACACATAATAATTTGATAATTCCTTTACATTCCTTGAGCACCACATATTACTGTTAATATCTGCCCATATCTGAACCACGCTACTTAAATTTGAAGTTAAATATGTATATGGCGATGTGAAAACTATACTATTCTCTTGTAATAGCATTTCTTGAATATCATTCAACGAATAAAAATCTTTTCCATCACGCCTTATAAATTCTATAAATCTCTCCTCAGATGACTTCCCTTTAAATTGTAATTTATCTAAAGTATTTACGAAGCTTTCACAGTTTTCATATATACTAATATAGTCACCTACATGTTGTTTAACTTTTGGTATAATTATAAGGACTTCTAAGAATGCTTTTCTAAAAAATTCTCCTAGTGGTATATTGCGTGTAAGGTTACTTTCTTTATAATCACTTATCCATTTTTTTAATTCATTATAATTACTTGCGACCTCAATGCCTACTCTATCTTGGATTGCTTTATTAATATCTCGCATCTCTCCACTCGCATTTACTAAATCAGAAAGTAGCGAGCTCCTGATTATATCTAGCTGTAACATAAAAGAAAAAAAGTTTTTATAATCTTCTTTTGTTAACCTTATGCTTGTGTAAGAATTACACAATACTGCTAATATAATTAATGGGTGTAAATATTCATTGTCAATAAATCTATATTTTTTAGAAGTCTCCATGACTGATATACCCAATTCTTTTGTTTTTTTCTGTAGTTCATGAGAAATAACGAAATCATTAAATGGACATATTACAGCTATATCTTTAGGCTTAACTCCCCGATTTATTAATTTTTCAATTTTAAATGATATTTTTTCAACCATTTCGCATCGAAGCTGTGAAGTCAAATCTATATGAACTGGTAGGTTGTCGCTTATTTTCTCCTCTTCGTAATTATTATGTGCTCGGTTTTCTATCGCACGCGAAAAATCAATAAATTCATCATTACAGCAAAAATGCTCATCTAAAATAATTTCATCATAATCAATATTTAATTTTTCTCTCAAATAATTAGTATTAGCCCCATAATAACTACAAAATCCACCGTTTGGGTTGTAAAACAAGTATACCTTGTCTACATTATCAATAAGCTTAAATATCAGATCTAGCTCTGCTGGTGAAGCCTGATCTATATCGTCTACTATAAGATATTTTATATTATTCATATTAAAGTATCTTGGATCTTTAAGTAAATACTTATTATACAAGTAAAAACACAATCCATAATCTACAACACCACCTCCCAATAATTTTGAGATATAATACTGAATTACTTCATCCAATTGATTATATGTTTCTTTTGCACAAAAATCCTTTACCTCTAATGAATTATATAGCCTAGTTCCTATTTCATTAAAAGGCACTAATGATAGTGCAGCATTATTAATGTTAGAAATCAAATCTGAAGCTATTTTAGAAGAAGTTGATGTAATATCTATGAAGTACCCTTTAGACGTTCTAAAATGCTCCACTAGTGCTTTCATAGCATAATTTGTAGCATCAAAAGATGCGAATTCAGGTTTCAACAAACTAATTTTTAATTCCTTACAGTTTTCTACTACATATGGCCAATAAAGTGATAGCTCTTTTCTAATAAATCCATAGTAAGAGTTTTTTCGAATCTCACTAGTCATGTTAAAATCCATCTCTCTTGTCCATGTTATGTTTTGATAT
>DAVZGU010000245.1:0-4128 GCA_052274215.1 Clostridium sp.
ATTATGAATGTTTAGCTAAGTATAATAGAAAAGCATTTGTAGGTAGAATAGAAAATATTATCTTAAAGCAATAAAGGAGAACAAAAGTATGAACTTTTTATCATTTAACAAACGTTTTTGGGTTATCGAACTGGTCTGCCTATTAATAGTAAGCACTATGGTATTATTTCCTATGGGATCTGTGAGCATTGCCTTATCAGAAATAATAGCAATAGGATTTTTTCTTTACTTGTTTATTTATCGTGGGTTATATAAGCGTAATTATATTTTCCCTGTATTATCAAAAAAAGTATTTTGGGTATTGTTTGGATTTGGTATATATTTCGTTATACTATTTGGTACGAGAATTATATTACATTTACCATTCAAGGATACAATATGGCCAATAAGATCATTAATACTTGGTTCATCTATATTTTTTCTAATTGATGAATACAAACCAAAAGTAAACCAGCTTTTAAGTGGAATAATAGTTCTTTATTCTGCATTAAATATAAGAGAATTAATCGATTGTTTTAGATTTTCAGATATTCGAAAATTGAAGTTTTTAGATAATATTAATATATATATGTATATATGTATCATGTTTATCTCTTTTACAGTATGGGCAATAAAAGAAAGCAAAGAAAAAAGACTACCATCATGGATTGAACCAATTGCATATACAAATATGGGAATAAGTATGGTTTTTGCATTCCTTTCCGGGGGTCGCTCAGGATGGGTAATGATGGGGGCAATACTTACTGCATCCTTCTTATTAGTATTTGGTTTTAAATGGTCTTCACTTAAAAAAGTCGTATTATTTACTATGGCATGTGTTGTTGTTACTATAATTGCTACATCACTAAATTTCATGAAATCAAAAAGTAATGTATACAGATCATTTTCTGTTATTGTGAGTAGAATTCCAGGCCTTGAACAACCAAAAACTGAAGATGCAGAAGAGAATAGTGAAATAACTACTGAAGCTAGTGATAAAATACGTGGGATATTTTGGGCAAAAGCATGGACTTCAATAAAAAAAGATCCTATTTTGGGAGCTGGTACATTTGCTGTAGCATATAAGGAAATACCCACTAAAACTCAAGTACAAACACCAACTACGGAGCAATCACCTATAAAAGAAAAAGCACCTATAAAAGAGAAAACATCTACGAAAAAGATAGAACCAATAAAAAAACTAACACCTATGGAAGAAAAAATAGCCAATGCAGGGAAAGCACCACGACCTGCCCATAATTTTATACTTGAAACTTGGATGGGCTGGGGACTAGTAGGGTTAATATTATACTTAGCAGGTTTATTTTCAGCTTGTTATTATGTAGTATTCAAATTGAGGAATATTCCAGTGCAATTGAGGATTTGTTGCATTCTTCCTATTGTGTCAGCGGCATTTATAAGTTTGATACAATCATTTATACTTTTAAATTTCCAAGCGACATATATTATGTGGTTCTGCCTTGGCATCGCATCAGTGGCAGATCACTACTACAAAGAAAGCAAAACTGGTAACATTTAAATACAGCACCTATGGGGAATAGCTTCGCAGAAGATAAATAGCACCGTAGGTGATAATTAAGGTGGGAGAAAAACTTTGAAAAAGAGAATATTATTAACATCTCAAACTGAAGATAATATAAAAGCTTTACTCAATTATTATGAAAAAAACATAAAACAAAATAGAACTGACATTGTAGTGGAATACAGTAGTTTTTATAAGTATAAAAATATTAAAATATTACACTATATTATAAGAGCAAGTCAGATGCTTAAAAATTATTCTGCTGTTGTTTCTGATTATACAACTAGCGTTTTTTCAAAAACTAAAAATGGTGTTTTTATGAGTCACGGGTATGGCACTAAAAATACTCCAGGAAATAGTGAGCTTGATATTAAAAAAACAATGGATATATATAAGGGTATTAGAACTAAAATAAAAAATGTTGTAACACTGTCTGAAAGAGATAGCACGTATTTTTTAAGATCTACAGAACTTGATAAGTGTCCTCTTCCAAATTATATGCCACTTGGATTACCAAGAAATGATATGTTGTTTGACAAAGAATACGTTTGTGGATGTAGAGAAAAGTTCGACTTAAAACATAATACAGAAGGAAAGAAAATTCTATTATTTTGTCCAACTTGGAGAGGTTACGAAATAGAAAAAGCTTTCCCATTTACTGAAGAGGACTGGATAAAGTTTGATAAGTTTATGGGACAGCGCAACTGGAAAATGATTTATCGTCCTCACTATTTAGAGAGGCTAATAGATGATAAGGTTTTTGCTAATATGAGTAACATTTTAACAATGGATTTTGATGAAGAAATGTCCACTCAAAGTATCTTGGCAGTATCGGACATGCTACTTACTGATTATAGTTCAATTTATGTTGATTACTTAGTACTCGACAGACCAATTTGTTTTATGCCATACGATATAGAGCAGTATGAAGAAAAACGAGGACTTGCTATAGATTTTACTAGCTACATAGATACTCCTGGTCCTAAATTAAAATGCATTGATAATTTAATGACTTACATAAAAGATATGAGCAAAAAGGATGAATATACAGCTATTAGAGAAGCTGCTCAAAAGAACTTCTATCATTACTTGGATGGAAATAGCTGCAAAAGAGTGTGGGATTTAATATTAGATCTTGTAGATAAAAAATAGGAGGTAGATATTATGAATATTGCTATTATACTTGCCGGTGGAAAAGGTACTAGAATGGGTATAGTTGATCAACCTAAGCAGTTTATTGATATATATGGTAAGCCAATAGTTGTACACACAATCGAAGCATTTGATATACATGAACAAATAGATGCAATAGCTGTTGTTTGCCTTAAAGAATGGCATGAGGATATAAAGATATGGACTAGAAAGTTCGAACTTAATAAAGTGAAATGGATAGTGGATGGCGGAGAAACAAGACAGGAATCCGTTTTAGCTGGGCTAAAGGCAATTGAAGAAGATGTAAAACCTGATGATATTGTAGTTATTCATGATGCTGCAAGGCCACTAATTTCTCATAGAATAATAGTTAATAATATTGAAGGGGCTAAAAAATACGGCGCCGTAGATACTGTTATTCCTGCCACTGATACTATAATTCAAAGTAAAGACGACAGTACTATATCGGATATTCCCGTGAGAAAAGAGTTATATTTAGGTCAAACTCCTCAAAGTTTTAAATATTCGACTATAATGGATGCTCATAAAAGTGCAGCAAAATCAAAACTTCAAGATTCTACTGATGACTGTAGGGTAGTATTAAATTATGGTGAAAAAGTTCATCTAGTAAGTGGAGATAAACTCAATTTTAAGATTACTACAATGGAAGATTTACTTCTATTAAAGTCCATAATTAAAATGAGTAAACTGGAGAGAATATAATGTTAACGCGAGGATTTAAAATAGTTCAATCTAAGAGATTTGAAATTTATATAGAGGATTTAGAAGTGTGTACAGGACATGCAGTGGTAAAGATTGAAACAGCAGCTATATGTAAAGCTGATTTAAGGTATTACCTTGGAAGTCGTGACGAGCGAACACTTAACTTAAAATATCCAATAAATCTGATTCATGAAGCTATAGGTACTATAGTTAAAGATCCTACAAACTCCTTTAATAAGGGAGATAAAGTTGCATTAGTCCCAAATATAATGATCCCAAAAGATAAACAAGATGATTTTGATATTGCTTTATCAAAGGATAAAAGACTAGGAGAAAACTACTGCCCTAAAGCATTATTTGCCTCAAGTAGTTACAATGGATTTTCTAAGGATTATATTGCATATCCAGTAGGCAATCTTGTAAAGATAGAGGATGATATTGATTCGAATATTGCAGTGTTTTCAGAACTTATTTCGGTGGCAAATACAGCAATTCGTAGAATAGTATTAAAGCCGGATGATGTTATAGGCATCTGGGGTGATGGCATCCTTGGCTATATAATATGCTGCGTATTAAAGCAGATACATAAAGGTCCCATTATAGTGATAGGCCATAATAAAGAAAAATTAGATAAATTTGTTGGTGTACAAACTTACCTTTCAAATGATTCAGATATTAAGAAAAGCAAAATTAATGTTGCATTTGAATGTATAGGTGGCGCTGCGTCTGAG
>DAVZGU010000246.1:0-4123 GCA_052274215.1 Clostridium sp.
TCTGTCAACACAAGATATTGCACAAAAAGGTATAGCGGGAAAAATTACGCAGGAGCCCACAGAAGATAATATGAAATTAATAGGTATCGATTTTTATCATAGATATAAAGAAGATATAAAATTATTTGCGGAGATGGGATTTAAAACATTTAGAACATCAATTGCATGGTCTCGAATATTCCCAAATGGTGATGACGTAGAGCCAAATGAGAAGGGCTTACAATTTTATGATGATTTATTTGACGAATGCTTAAAATACGGCATGGAGCCTCTTGTAACAATTTCTCATTATGAGACACCTCTTGCTTTATCGAAGAACTATGATGGTTGGGTAAATCGAAAATTAATAGGGTTTTTCGAGAATTACGTAAGAACAATTTTTGCTAGGTATAAAGGTAAAGTAAAATATTGGCTTACATTCAACGAAATTAATTCAGTGTTAAATGCACCATATATGAGTGGTGGTATATTTACGGATAAAGAAAAATTAACAAAGCAAGATTTATATCAGGCAATCCATCATGAATTAGTAGCAAGTGCAATGGCAGTTAAAATTGGTCATGAAATGATGCCCGGTGCAAAAATTGGATGCATGATTCTTGGCGTACCAAATTATCCATTAACTCCTCATCCAGATGATGTAATAAAAACAATGCAACAGGATAGAGAAAATTTATATTTTGCAGATGTTCATGTAAGAGGAGCATATCCTAAATATATGGATAGATACTTTAAAGAAAATAATATCAAAATACATATGCAGCCAGGGGACATAGAAGTACTTAGAAATACAGTAGATTTTATCTCATTTAGCTATTACATGAGTTCTTGCGCAACAGCAGATCCAGAAAAAGATATAACGGGAACAGGAAACATTATTTCTGGCGTTCATAACCCCTATCTTGAAGCTTCAGAATGGGGATGGCAAATAGACCCACAAGGATTACGTTATATTCTTAATCTCCTTTATGACCGTTACCAAAAACCATTATTTATTGTTGAGAATGGGTTAGGTGCTATTGATAAATTAATAATTGATGAAAATGGAAATAAAACAGTAATTGACGATTACAGAATTAAGTATTTAAATGATCATTTGGTTCAAGTAGCGGAGGAAATCGACGACGGAGTAGATATAATGGGGTATACTTCATGGGGATGTATTGATCTTGTTAGTGCAACAACTGCAGAACTCAGAAAGCGTTATGGATTTATCTATGTTGATCGTAATGATGATGGAACAGGTACATTAGAAAGATATAAGAAAAAAAGCTTTGATTGGTATAAAGAAGTGATTTCAACAAATGGAAAAAGTTTAATATAAAATAAAAATATAATCTTTTATTGGAGGGATAATCATGTTAAATATAGGTTGTCATTTATCGGTATCAAAAGGATATAAAGCCATGGGGAAAGATGCTCTTAGCATAGGAGCAAATACATTTCAGTTTTTTACTCGTAATCCTAGAGGTAGTAAAGCAAAAGAAATTGATCCGAGTGATGTAGAAGCTTTATTAGAAATATTAAAAGAAAATAAATTTGCGACAATTTTGGCGCATGCGCCATACACACTTAATGCTTGTTCTGCTGATGAAAAAACAAGAGAATTTGCAGTTATGATTATGGAAGATGATTTATCTAGAATGGAATACTTCCCAAATAGTTTTTATAACTTCCATCCGGGTAGCCATATAAAACAGGGTGTTGAGAAGGGCATAGAATATATTACAAATATGCTTAACTTTATATTGAAACCAGAACAAACCACCACGGTACTTCTTGAAACAATGGCTGGTAAAGGAACAGAAGTAGGCCGAACGTTTGAAGAATTAAAACAAATTCTTGATGGTGTTACTCTTTCAGGCAAAATGGGTGTATGTCTTGATACTTGTCATATATACGATGCTGGTTATGATATTGTTAATGATTTAGATGGGGTAATAGATGAATTTGATAGAATTATTGGTCTTGATAAGCTTTATGCAATTCACTTAAATGATAGTAAAAATCCATTTGAAAGTCATAAAGACAGACATGAAAAAATTGGAGATGGTTCAATTGGAATAGAAGCGATTAGTAGAATTATTAATCACCCTAAATTGCGTCACTTACCATTCTATTTAGAAACGCCAAATGAATTAGCTGGTCATGCGCAGGAAATTAAGATATTAAGAGAAGCATATAAAAACTAATAAAATACTATTGATAAGTTAGGTTTTCTTTGTTAAAATAGAATCGAAGACATATTTCAATTATTGACCCAGTGGGACATTTTAATGCCCACTGATTGTAAAGCGTATTAAATTACCATATACATATGGAAGGAGATAATATTATGATTTATACAACAGAAGTTTCAGAAATGATGTGTGTTGCTAAAGGACCTAATCATGGTTCAGCACCAATTCCTGAAGAAGGAAAATGGGTACAAAGTAAAGAAATTAAAGATATTTCAGGTTTAACACACGGAATTGGTTGGTGTGCTCCTCAACAAGGTGCCTGTAAGCTTACATTAAACGTAAAAGAGGGAATAATACAAGAAGCATTAGTTGAGGTAATAGGATGCTCAGGTAGTACTCACTCAGCTGCAATGGCTTCAGAAATACTTCCAGGAAAAACTATATTGGAAGCATTAAACACAGATTTAGTTTGTGATGCAATAAACACAGCTATGAGAGAGTTGTTCCTTCAAATAGTATACGGAAGAACTCAAACTGCATTCTCAGAAGGTGGACTACCTGTAGGCGCTGGACTTGAGGATTTAGGTAAAGGTCTTAGAAGTCAAGTAGGAACAATGTACGGATCACTTGCTAAGGGACCAAGATACTTAGAAATGGCTGAGGGTTATGTATCTAATATTGCTCTTGATAAAAATAACGAAATAATAGGTTATAAATTTGTTCAACTTGGAAAAATGATGGAAATGATAAAAAAAGGTATGGATGCTAATGAAGCTATGGAAAAAGCTACTGGAACTTATGGTAGATTTGCAGAAGCAACAACAGTAATCGACCCAAGAAATAAATAATATAAAAAGGAGGAATAATTAAATGGCTTTATTTGAAAGTTATGAAAGAAGAATAGATCAAATAGTACCTGTTTTAAAGAAGCACGGAATAAATTCACTAGAAGAAGCAAGAAAAATATGTGAAGAAAAAGGTATTGATACTTTTGAAATAATAAAAGGAATTCAACCTATAGCATTTGAAAATGCTTGTTGGGCATATGCAGTTGGAGCAGCTATTGCAATTAAAAATGGATGCACTAAGGCGGCAGATGCTGCAGTATATATAGGCGAAGGACTTCAATCGTTTTGTATTCCAGGTTCTGTTGCTGACGATAGAAAAGTTGGAGTTGGACATGGTAACTTAGCAGCTATGCTTCTAAGAGAAGAAACTAAATGTTTTGCATTTTTAGCTGGACATGAATCATTTGCTGCTGCTGAAGGCGCAATTGGTCTTGCAAGAGCTGCAAACAAAGTAAGAAAAGTGCCTTTGGAAGTAATATTAAACGGTCTTGGAAAAGATGCTGCTTATATAATTTCAAGAATTAATGGTTTTACTTATGTTCAAACTAAATTTGATTACTATACTAGTGAATTAACAGTAGTTAAAGAAACAGCTTATTCTGATGGAGAAAGAGCTAAAGTAAGATGTTACGGAGCAGATGATGTACGTGAAGGCGTTGCAATATTGCATTCTGAGGGAGTAGACGTTTCAATTACAGGAAATTCTACAAACCCAACAAGATTCCAACATCCAGTTGCTGGTACTTATAAGAAAGAATGCCAAGAACAAGGCAAGAAATACTTCTCAGTTGCATCCGGTGGTGGTACAGGAAGAACTCTTCACCCAGATAATATGGGAGCAGGTCCTGCTTCATACGGAATGACTGATACTATGGGAAGAATGCATTCAGATGCACAATTTGCAGGTTCTTCATCAGTTCCAGCTCACGTTGAAATGATGGGACTTATCGGAATGGGTAACAACCCTATGGTTGGAGCTTCAGTTGCAGTTGCGGTTGCAGTTGAAGAAGCAATGAGTAAATAAAGTCTAGGAAAATCATATAGGTACAAGCCTCGCATTTAGTCATAATCGACTAAATGCGGGGCTTTTATTTT
>DAVZGU010000247.1:0-4107 GCA_052274215.1 Clostridium sp.
ACAGTATTTGGTCTATCCCGGTACATTGGGACAAAACCAAACACCAGTGGGTATAAATCCAAGTTTTTTCGCATGAAGAGCTTGCCCCTTTAAATTAAAGCTCTGCTTTTTATAACCATATATCAAATCGCCAACTAAAGGATGTCCTATCTTTGCCATATGTACTCTTATTTGATGAGTTCGCCCTGTCTCTAAGTTACATTCTACTAATGTATTACTATCAAATCTTTCTATTACTTTAAAGTGGGTAACAGCCTTCTTACCACTTTCAACTACTGCCATTTTTATCCTATCTTTAGGGTGTCTTCCGATTGGTTCATCTATTGTGCCTGTATCACTTTTAATTATACCTTCTACAAGAGCTAAATAACTTCTTGTCATTGAATGATCTTTAAGCTGCGCTGCAAGAGAATTATGTGCGTTATCATTTTTAGCTACCACTAATGCTCCAGATGTGTCCTTATCAATTCTATGAACTATCCCTGGTCTAAGCACACCATTGATGCCTGATAGATCTGTGCAATGATTTAAGAGTGCATTAACCAATGTACCACTATAATTGCCCGGTGCAGGATGAACAACCATATCCTGTGGTTTATTAATTACAATTACGTCACTATCTTCATATAAAACGTCCAAGGGTATTTCTTCTGCTTTTACGTCTAACTCTACAGGATCTGGAATATCCAACGTAATTAATTCCTCTAGTTTTAATTTATAATTACTTTTTCTACATTTTCCATTTACAGTCGCATTTTCACCTTCAAGTATTCCTTGAATATATGATCTAGATTTATTTTCAAACTTACTGGAAATAAAAACATCTAATCTTGTACCAACTGAACTTTCATCAACTTTAAACTCATATCTATCCATTTATACCTCTTCCTTTACTATAGAAATTGCCAAAATCGCGGTTCCCACAACTACTAACATATCAGCTATGTTAAATGTCGGGAAATAATATACCTCTTTATAATGAATTAAAATAAAGTCTACTACATATTTATAAAATACTCTATCATACAAATTTCCGAGTGCTCCACTTATAATAAAAGCAAAACTTATCCTTAGGAATTTCGATTTTGGCTTATACTTAATAATATAATATATCATACCTGATATAATAAGTAACGTAACTAAAGCTAGCAATATCAATTTATTTTGCAAAATCCCAAAAGCCGCTCCTCTATTCTCTAAATATTCTAATTTAAAAAAATCTTTAATTAATACAACTCCATTTTTCTCTCTCAAAGAACTTAGTGCCCAAACTTTGGCTAATCTGTCCAATATAAGTCCCAAGAAAATAATTAATACTTCCATACCTGCCCTCCTATTTAATATAAAAAGAAAGTATATATTGCTACAAATGTAGCTTTTAAACTAAAATTTCTTTGCAATATATACTTTTTTAGTATGCCTAAATTAATCTGGTAACTGATTTTTATATTGTTCATTGCTTATTTTCTCTATAGGTTCAACATAACCGTCATCGTCATCATCATAAAACTCAGATATATCTTCTAATTTATTAAAACGTTCTACTGCCTGGTAAGTATCTTCAGCATCAATACCCACTTCACCGCTATTACTGTATCTAAAGGGTATCCCAAGTACATCTTCCTCAACGCATCTATTGTTTTGCTCTGCTGGCTTGTTATTATCTATGGATTTTTGACATAACACACAGTTTTCTGCGTAAGGTGTAAATTCTAAACGTTTGTCACTTATATCTATGCCGCAACTCTTGCATTTACCATAGGTATGATTTTCAATGCTTTTTAAAGCATCTTCAATTTTTTTTATAGTTGACATCTCATTTCCCTTAAGTGCGAGCCCCTTTTCCTTATCAAATAATTCAGTTGCAGTATCAGACGGGTGATTGTCATAAAAAGACAATTCGGTTGCCATTTCACTGTTAGAATCTATAACCCCATTTTGTTTCATTTGATTAATAATATCAAGGACTCGCCCTTGTTCACTTATTAATTTTTCTTTAAAATACTGTATTTTATTCTTTTCCATGCTAACAACTCCTCTATTTTTAATATAGCAGTAATATTAAACAAATAAAACTTCTATATGCTTATGTTTTCTCATGGAAAGAATTTTATTACACTTATTTAATAATAATTAATTTTTTTTAAATTAGTTTCAACATATTATTTAAAATGTTTGTAGAATTCTCTACAGCAATATCTTTAAATTTATCATACTCCATATGAGCCCCATTACTTGCATTGTCCGATATTGATCTAATAACAATAAATGGAATTTCATTTAAATAGCAGACTTGAGCAATACTTGCTCCTTCCATTTCACAAGCCAAACATTCGAATTCAGAATTAAGCCAATTTATTTTAGATGCTTCCGCAATAAATTGATCTCCTGACACAATTCTTCCAGTAAAATACTTATGTCCTTTTATATCCTTACATGCTTCTTTCGCATATTGAATTAGTGTTGTGTCACATTTGAAATCAAAAGTATCTAATCTTGGAATCTGTCCCTTTATTTCACCAAATGCAGACACATCCATATCATGCTGTACTAAATTTTCACCTATTACAACATCCCCGGGGTATATATTATCGACAGTCCCACCTGCAATACCAACATTTATAATATAATCCACATTAAAATCATCAATTAATATTTGAGCACAAACCGCAGCATTAACTTTGCCAATACCACTAGTAACTACAACTACATTTTTATTATGTATAACACCAAGCCTAAATTCCATTCCGGCCTTCACATCTTTTCTTTTAAAATCCATATCCCTAACTAAAAATTCAACTTCTTCTTTCATTGCTCCAATAATACCTATATTCATTTTTCTATTCCTCCTTAAAATATCTAGTGCAGTGCACGCTGCACTCATTCAGTTTAGCAGTTTTGTTACATAAAAAATCTCACCCAGTGAGTGAGATTTTTATGTTTTTACCCTTTTGCAAAAAAGGTTTTTATTTCTTCTATATCATTGCTATTAAACTCTTTTTCATCAATGTTTTTGAGTGATACATCAGAATATTTTAACGAAACATCTGTTTCACTCTCGCTTATATTATCATTATTTTCATTAACTTCATTACCCAAATTGTAATTTCTAAAATAGTCATTTTCTAAGCCTTCAAACATCTCAAATTGACAATTCATAAAATTTCTAAATTTCGTTCTAAACTTTGCAAATTCTTGCTTAGTTAGTTCATATTCATCATTTATCTTAAGTACATCATTATGAGCCTTATCTATCAATCTTTGAGAAGAGTCATTTGCATTTTTAATAACCAATTCCGCTTCCTTTTGAGCGCAAAACTTTGCTTGTTCTGCTGCATTTTGAGCTAATACTAATGTATTTTGAATTGTAGATTCTATTTTAACATGATGCTCTAATTTTTCTTCTAAGAAGTTCTTTTTTTCTTTTAAAATTGAATTCTCTTTATACATAATTTCATATTCTTCAGATACCTTATCTAAAAATTCATCGACTTCATCAGCATTGTACCCTCTTAAGCCTTTTTTAAACTCTTTATTGTTAATATCCATAGATGTTATTCTCATCTTGCTCCCCCTCAACTAAATATATTGCTTTATTGCAACTTTCAAACGATCCTTTTGAGTGATTCCTCTAATATCTGCAATTTTTAGCTTTCCATATCCCCTAATTGTTAAAGTATCATTATTCTTGATAACCTTATCTTTTTTTAAACACTGAAAATAATTCACTAATATTTTGCCTGAAGATATTAGTGCAACTGAATTATTTCTTGAAATATTACATATAGCTGAAACCATACTATCAAGGCGAAGTGACGTAGATATAATGATTTTTTCTTGGAATTTTCTCTCTGGAAGGTCCTGTAATCTATAATCATATTCACTAACTTCACATGGACAATTTCCTATATTATTCAAACTATTAATTATGTAATTACTAATGTCACTAGTAACTGGTGCATAACATATTGCATCTTGAATTATTAAGTCACCTAGTTTTTCTCGATTAATTCCTAGAGACATTATTGCACCTAAATAATCCTTATGCTCTAATTTGTTAAATTTGGATTTATTGATTATTTTCAATAAATTTATAGGATATTCTTC
>DAVZGU010000248.1:0-4098 GCA_052274215.1 Clostridium sp.
TCCTGATAAAGTGACAATTCTTACTGGCAAAGATGTAAAAGATGCTACTGCATACATAGGTCAAGATAATAAACCTATTATAGGGCTTGAACTTAATGAATCAGGGAAGAATAAATTTGCAGTAGCTACAAAGAAGTTTTTGGGACAGCCAATTACTATTTATATGGATGCTGATGAGTTAACTAGTCCTACAGTGGAAGCAGTTATAACAGACGGTAAGGCTACTATTTCAGGAAGTAAGACATTACAAGAAGCTACATCTCAATCTCAAATTATTAAATCAGGAGCATTGCCTGTAACTTTAAAAGCTGTTTCCGTTAAAACAGTTGGAGCTACTTTAGGTAAAAATGCATTGCCATTAAGTATGAAGGCTGGAGCTATAGGGATATTAGTTATATTAATATTCATGCTTTTATATTATAGAGTGCCAGGTATGATTGCAGATATATCTTTAATTTTATATGTGGTTTTGGTTCTTGGAGCATTCTCAGCCATTAATGCAACTTTGACACTTGCAGGTATAGCGGGATTCTTACTTACAGTTGGTATGGCAGTAGATGCTAATGTGTTAATATTTGAAAGAATAAAAGAAGAACTTAAAACTGGAAAATCAATAAAAGCCTCTGTAGATGCTGGGTTTCATAGAGCATTGTCATCAATATTAGATTCAAACATTACAACTATAATTGCTGCTTTAGTTCTATATACAGTTGGAACAGGCACAGTTAAAGGATTTGCACTTACATTGATGATTGGTATAAGTATAAGTGTATTTACAGCACTTACTAGCACTAAATTCTTATTAAAATTAGCTGTCGAAATGGGACTATTAAGTAAAACATCTCATTTTGGCGTGAAGAGGGGGTAAGCATATGCTAAAAATAGTTGAGAAAACTAAACTATGGTTTGCTATGTCTCTATTCATAATTGTAGTAGGAATGGGATTCATGGTAACGAAAGGGCTAAACTTAGGTATAGATTTTAAAGGTGGTACAGCACTTACTATAAATATGAAGCAGGAATTTAAAAAAGCTGATGTAGATAAAATAATTGATAAACATGCAAAGAATGAATACTTATCAAAAACATTAGATGATGGTAAGAATTTGGAAATAACCGTGAAAAGTGATGCTCTTTCTGCTGATGAAACAGCAACCATGCTAAAAGAAATTAAGACAGAGTTTAAAGCTAGTGAATTAATTTCACAAGATACAATAGGCGCGTCTGTTGGTAGTGAATTACAGACAAAAGCTATGAGAGGCTTAATTATTGCTATGATTTGTATGCTAGCGTATGTTGGATTAAGATTTGAATTTAAATTTGGAGTTGCAGCCATAGTTGCATTAGTACATGATATTTTAATTATGGTTGGAGTGTATGCAATAGTCCAAATACCGGTAAATGCAACGTTTATAGCGGCTATTCTGACTATAGTTGGTTATTCTATTAATGATACTATCGTTGTATTTGATAGAATAAGAGAAAATCAAAAGAATATGAGGAAAGCGTCTATAGAGGATATTACTAATGCCAGTATTACACAAACCATGGCAAGATCAATAAATACAGTTGCTACAACTTTATTTACTATAATTGCGGTATATGTATTTGTACCATCTATAAGAGAGCTTAGTTTACCATTAATAATCGGTATATTAGTTGGATGTTATTCTTCAATTTTTATAGCAAGTCCTGTTTGGGTGTTGCTTAAAAAAAGAAGTAAGAAAGCAAAAGTCTAAGCTGCTTCAGATTACTAATCTAAAACAGATAACTAAACGAATGCTTGTAACAAATGGTTTAAAATTAAAGCAGAGAAGTATGATGTATTAATTACTTCTTTGTTTTTTATTTTTATAAAGGGAAATTAGAAAATTTAAAATCAATTATCGAGTAGAAAATCGTTGGGAAATAATTACTTTTGAATTTATTGTAAAAAATTAATTTAAATTATAACAATGTGTTTCTATTAACTTTGAGGAGCTTTTATGCTGGATTATCTTAAAAACATGCAAATGAATAAAAATAGCTTTATAGACTATAATATGTATAATCCGTTTTTATTAAAAGGAATGGAGGCCGCATTATATAGAGTTGTCAAAGCTATAAATGAGAGAGAAAAAATTGTCCTTTATGGTTTTTATGATGTGGATAGTATTACGGCAATTTCCTTATTGATGCTAGTACTGAAGTTTGTAAATGCTGATGTTGAGTATTTTATACCAAGTGAACTAAGTGAAAACCGTGATTTAAATGAAAAAGATATTAATAATCATATAAAATATTTAGGACCAGGACTTATAATAACATTAGGCTGTGGAATAAATTCTTTCAGCGAAATAGAATCATGTAAATACATAGGAATTGATGTTATAGTCACAGATTTTCACGAACCTATTAAAAACGTTCCTGACACTATTGTTGTGGATCCACAACAGAAGGGTTGCAATTATCCATTCAAGGGATTATGTGCTTCAGGACTTACATTTAAACTAGCACAAGCGATTTCGTCTTACTACAAGATGAAGTCCATAAATAAATATATGGATTTGGTAATGATAGGTACTAGTTATAGTAAAACAAAGCTTGAGAGTGAAAATAAAATAATTGCAGAAGAAGGTATAAAGCAATTAAAGTGCACCAATAATTATGGGATTTGTGCACTCCTAAAAACTCATAATATTAAGATTATTAATGAAGATACAGTATTAAAATTGGCATTAAAGGTAATGCCAACAATTAATCCTGTTGGAAGAATGGATAATGCTAAAATTGTTGTTGAGTTATTTATTACAACAGATAAAAATAGAGCACTACAGATATCAAAGTACTTAGATAATGAATTGAAAAATAGTCTCGTATTTTGATAAACTACTACATAATATCGTATTGCATATATAAGGCAGTATATTATATAATAAGAAGTATAAGTCGAAAAAGAATAAAGTGTTCGTGTGTTTATATACCTTGATTTTATTTTAGGGGGAATAACTGTGGATTTAAAAAATAGTATAAGAATAATAGACGATTTTCCGAAAAAAGGTATCAGTTTTAAAGATATAACTACGTTACTACAAGATGGTAATGCACTTAAGTACACTATAGATGCTATGGTAGCATATTTAAAGGATAAACAAGTGGATGTTATAGTGGGACCAGAAGCAAGAGGATTTTTATTCGGTGTACCGGTGGCTTATGCTCTTGGCGCAGGATTTGTACCAGTTAGAAAACCTGGTAAGCTACCTTATGACTCAATAGAAATTGAGTATGCCCTTGAATATGGCACAGATAAACTTGAAATTCATAAGGATGCAATAAAGCCTGGACAAAAAGTTGCGATAGTTGACGATTTACTTGCGACGGGTGGGACAGTTGTAGCAGTAACAAAACTTATAGAGCAAATGGGTGGAGAAGTTGTTTCCTTAAACTTTGTAATTGAATTAACAGAGCTTAATGGAAAAGGCAAATTGCAGGATTATGATATAATGTCTCTTGTAAAATACGATATTTAGTTCTTATTTAAAGTTGGTATAGTGATTTACTAAATTAAAATTGCAAAATCCTACAAGATATTATATAATATTAGTAAAAAGTATTGGCTGGTTATTTAACCAGCCTTTGATTTTAGGAGTGTATAAGCATGTTAGAAAAATTGTTACATAAGATTGAAACTAATTGTAATGCTGTAGACAAAGATCTTATTATTAAAGCCTTTAATTTTTCTTACGCTGCACATAAAGAGCAAAAGAGAGAGTCAGGCGAGCCTTATATTGTGCACCCATTAGAAGTAGCCTGCATTTTAGCAGAGATGGGACTTGATACTAGCACAATTGTTGCAGGTTTGCTTCATGATGTAATTGAAGACACAGTATATACTTTTGAGGATGTAAGCAGGGAGTTTAACATAGAAGTAGCAAATTTAGTTGAGGGTGTAACTAAGCTTGGACTCATAAAATATAAGACTAAGGAAGAGGAACAAGCTGATAATGTTCGCAAAATGCTCTTAGCTATGGCAAAGGATATTAGAGTTATCCTTATTAAGCTTGCAGATAGACTTCATAATATGCGAACGCTTAAATATATGCCAGTTGCAAAGCAAAA
>DAVZGU010000249.1:0-4092 GCA_052274215.1 Clostridium sp.
AGGGGTAGTGTATAATACCCTTTTATTAAATCACTTTGAGGATTTTTCCCTAGGTTATTAGCATCTCCACTGTAATCCAGTAAGTCATCTATAATTTGGAAAGCCATTCCAATATAGTAGCCAACTCTTCCAAGTAATTTTGAAGTTTTCTCACTACAGTTAGATTCCTTTGCACCAGTGTAAAAGCTGATAGCAAATAAAGCTGCTGTTTTTCCAGATATAATCTTTATATATTTTTTAAGGCTTGTGTTTCTTGCATATCTGATATTATATTGTCTTATTTCACCCATACATATTTTAGATATAGCCTTTGAAATATCTCTTAAGTTTTCCGTAGAATAATCAAATCCAGATAGCATTATAAAACATTGACAAAATAAAAAATCACCTATATACACTGCATATTCTTTACTGTATTTATGTTGTATGGTTTCTGTGCCACGTCTAAGTTTTGATTCATCTACGACATCGTCATGAACTAATGTTGCCATATGCATCATTTCAATGGCAGCCGCTAAATTATGCATTTTATCACAGTTATACTCTCCGAATTTTGCTGCTAATAACAGAAATGCAGGCCTTAACATCTTTCCTCCTGCGTCAACTAATGGAGAAATAGCTTCATCAAATTCTTTCTCACTAGATTTTACATTGTTCTTAATTATTTTCTGTATGCTTTTCAATTCTTCTGCAATGTCAGGGTAATTATCCCAAAACTTACTCATTTTATCACCTATGTCCAATTATTATTTTAAAAATCTTTGTTTTTCATTTTATAACTATCAATTACTTATTATAAATATTCCACTACAAAACCAAATGTCCTTTTAATTATTTTTAAAAGGACATTTCATTTAAAAAATTCAATTTTTAATTACAGAACTGTTGTTTAAATATATAACTATTAATCAACGTATAAATAAGATTTTTTAACAAATCCTATACGCTTCCAATATTTTTTGAGTACTGGTAATACATAGTAATCTAACCCGAAAGTACTTCCAGATCCACCTATAAGCGCGATTCCTGCACTTAAGTACCATAACATCTCAGCAGGAGCCATTCCTGAAGTCCAAATCATCATACCCATAGCAATTGACATAAGTGAAGCTAATGCTGTAAATAATCCAACTATCAATAATAATCCTACGCATATTTCTGCAATTACCATACCCGTTTGGAAAACTGAAGCTAAAGTCGTAAATCCACCGTCCCCTGTATAAAAGAAAGTATCCATAGACCATTTAACTATTTTTCCTATAAAATCTGGCACTGGCAGCGCCGCCACTGCAGTCGTTGCCGCATCTACTGCAGTCTTTGCGCCTTCTGCCGCAGCTGTTGCTGCAGTTGCTCCATCAACTACTGGAGCCGGTATTAAGAATATTTTTGAAGGATCAGCTATTATTTTAGGTAATTTTGCAAGTCCTTCTGATAACCACTTGTAACCAACGAACATTCTTAGTACTACTAGCCAGAAATTTGGAGATGACTTTGAAAAATATCCACCCACAAGGCTTCTATTATCTTTAACATGGAAAAATTCATGCAATAAATATGAAAAGCATTTGTTAAATCCAGCAACCTGGATAAAGTATACAATATTTATAAAGTGTTTAACAAATAATGCAAAGAATCCAGATAAACTATAGAATTTTTTGCCAGATCCAATGCTTGCTAATCCATATTTACCACCTATGCATACCATTGCACCATGGAATGTAGGTTTATAAGATTTTTTTTCTGCGCCTTTTATATCACTATAAACATTATGTGCAATTAAATCAGCAGATGCTTCTGCATTTTCTACCATCTGAGGAACAGGTCTTTCCTCTCCTTCAGGAATAAAGAAGATATTATCACCAACAATATAAACATTTTTATAATCTAAAGATTGTAACTTGTCGTCAGTTACTATTCTTTTCCTACCCTTTTGCGCTATATCCATTTTACCGACAATATCTGAACCTTCAACACCAGCTGTCCAAATTACTGTGTAGGTATTAATGGTACCATTATTTCTTATTGTAGCACAATCTTTTGTAACTTCCGTAACACCGGCATTAGTTAGTACTTTAACGCCTAATTTGTTAAGTCTTTTTTTAGCTTTTGCAATTAACTTATCCGGAAAAGTAGGTAATATTTTAGGCAAGTCATCTACTAAATATAACGTTACTTCTTCTTCGCCTATGTAAAATTCCTTACATAATCTTTCTTTCCACTCGCCTAATTCACCCATCATTTCAACACCTGTGAACCCACCACCAACAACAATAAAGGTTAGCAGTTTTTGTCTTTCTGCTTTGTTTGGTTCTTTCACAGCTTTTCTAAACATTTGAAGGATATGCTCTTTTAAATTTACAGCATCTTCGTATGACCATAATTTATGGCAGTATTCCTGCGCTCCGTTTATGCCAAAGTAAGTTGGCTTGGAGCCAGCACCAATAACTAGATAATCATATTCATAGCTATTATTTTTAGATTTTAATACATTATTTTTAAAATCTAAATCTGTAATTTCATCAAGTACAACCTCTACTTTTCTTTTAGCAAATATTTTTTTCAGATCAATTCTGATTGATTCTTCTGTTACCCTTCCAGCTGCCACTTCATGAAGTTCAGTAAGCAATGTATGATATGGATTTTGATCTATAAGAGTAATTTCAACATTCTCATCTTTTTTAAACTTTTTAGCTAGTTTCTTCGCGGTTAATATTCCGCCATATCCGCCTCCAAGTATAGCTATTCTTTTCTTTTCACTCATACTATATCCCCTTCTATTTAAAAATTATTATTTATAGGACTGTTTTTATAAAAATCATAGTTTATAAATATCAAACCATAGAATTATTAATATATTACATTAAAATATATTACTTTATAAAAAATTAAATACGTTATTAACACTATCACCAAGTCTTTATTTATTTTCAACTTCCTTAGTTAAAATTTTATCATAATAATTTTAGCTATGCAAATAAGAAAATGATTTGTTCATTAATAATATATTTTGTTAATTTAGTTCATGTATATGTTCCACGAGTTGGGTTTATAGCTGTTTACACTAGGTTAAATAAGTGTTATGATGACTGCGTTATTTACATTTCATTACAGTGCTTTATATTATTTTATCCATACTTCACTTTCTTTAAACTTTCTAAAATTATATTATTGGAGGCACATTATGAAAAAAAAATTTTTAGCACTTATATTAGTATTAATAATGAGCATAAGCATCGTTGGTTGTTCTAACAATCAAAAAAAAGAGAAAAGCTCACAACCACTAAAAACTCTAACTATTGGTGTTATGCCTGATTTAGACTCCCTTCCACTTATTATAGCAGAGCACAATGGATATTTTAAGCAAGAAGGTGTTCAGGTAAAATTAGAGCATTTTAAAAGTGCATCAGATAGGGATACAGCTCTTCAAACCGGGAAAATTCATGGAGCAATATCCGATATGCTTGCGGTAGTATTTTTTAACGACAATAACTTTGATGTTAAAATCACATCAAAAACTGAAGGTAGCTTTAAATTGATTTCTGGAAAGAATTCTAATATTTCTAAAATTGAACAAGCTGATGGAAAATCCATTGGAATTTCTAAAAATACTATTATTGAATACTTAACAGATAGAATTATAGAAAGTTCAAACATAGATGTTAACTCACCAAAAAAAATTGCAATACCAAAAATACCTACTCGCCTTGAGATGCTAACTAATGGTAAATTAGATATGGCTACATTACCAGAACCTCTTGCAAGTACTGCGATTTCTGCCGGTGGAAAGGTTTTGAGTAGTTCTGATAAACTAGGTATAAACCCTGGTGTAATGTTATTCACAAAAGATGCAGTATCCTCAAAATCTGAAGAGATAAAATCATTTTATAGAGCTTATAATAAAGCTGTTGAATATTTAAAAAAGGAAAAGCCTGAAAGCTATATTGATTTTGTAATTAAAGAGGCTGGCTTCCCTGCTACTATAAAAAACACACTAACTATTCCGAATTATTCAAAGGCTTCTATGCCGCCAGAAAAAGAGTTACAGGAAGTTATGACTTGGCTTAAAGCAAAAAAACTAACTACTAATAATTA
>DAVZGU010000250.1:0-4089 GCA_052274215.1 Clostridium sp.
TGATGAAATGGCAATGATACAAACTTTGGATTTTTTCACTCCTGTAGTGGATGATCCATATACTTTTGGACAAATTGCAGCGGCGAATTCTTTAAGCGACATATATGCAATGGGAGGAAAACCAACGCTTGCACTTAATATAGTTTGTTTTCCAACCTGCATTTCTATGGATATACTTGGAGAAATACTTAGAGGTGGAGCAGATAAAGTAATTGAAGCAGGAGCAATTGTCATAGGGGGACATTCAGTTGATGATAATGAGCCCAAATATGGCTTATCAGTCACTGGTTTTGTGCATCCCGATAAAATTCTAAAAAATTATGGATGTGAGGTTTGCGATGTACTGATACTTACAAAACCTTTAGGCACAGGTATAGTAAATACTGCAATAAAAGGAGGCGTCGCGTCTGTTAGTGCATATAATCAAGCAGTAAAGATTATGACTACTTTGAATAAATATGCGGGAGAAATAATAGCATCACATGAAATAAACGCCTGTACGGATATAACTGGGTTTGGAATTATGGGACACTGCTTCGAAATGGCTAAGGCTTCAAAAGTTACACTAAAGCTTTGGAAGGATAAAATACCATATATTAAAGAGGCAAAAGAGTACGCCGAAATGGGATTAGTACCGGCAGGTTCTTATAAAAATAGGGATTATATAAAAGAGGAATACGAGCTTAGAAATATTGAGCCTTGGATGGAGGATATTATATTTGATCCTCAGACCTCTGGGGGACTACTAGTTTCGTGTACTAAAAAGGAATCTGAAAAGCTAATTGAAGAACTTTCAAAACTTGAATTGAAATCTGAAATTATTGGTGAAGTTCTTCCATATGGAGAAAAATATATTATTGTAGAGTAAAAACAGAATGGAGAATAAAAATGGAAAAAAATTTACTGCTACGCAAATTACCCAAAATTGATGGGCTTCTAAATGAATCTTTTGTAATTGAGGTTTTGTTAAATACTTCGAGAGTTAAAGTTATTGATTCACTTAGGGAAACAATTGATCTGTTTAGAAAAAAAATTTTATCTGGAGATTTAGAAAACTTTGAAAAACAAGATATCCTTGAGCAATTTAAAAGAAATATAGAGGAAAAAAAATCTGTAAGTTTAAAAAAGATAATCAATTGCACTGGAGTAATTATTCATACAAATTTGGGAAGGTCGAGGCTTTCGAAAAACGCAGTAGAAGGTGTATTAAATATAGCTAACAATTATAGTAATCTTGAATATAACTTAGCTGATGGGAAAAGGGGATCTAGATACAGTCATGTTGAAGATATCCTTACAAAAATTACAGGGGCCGAAGCTGCATTGGTTGTTAATAATAATGCCGCAGCAGTACTTTTGGCTTTAAATACACTGTGCAGCGGGAAGGAAGCAATTGTATCAAGAGGACAGCTTGTAGAAATTGGTGGCTCTTTTAGAATTCCAGATGTAATGAGGTTTAGCGGTGCAAAGCTAGTGGAGGTTGGGACAACTAACAGAACTCACCCTTATGATTATGAGAGTAACATAAATGAAAACACGGGAGTATTATTAAAAGTACATACTTCAAACTTTAAAATTCTTGGGTACGCACTTGAGGTTCCCAATGAGGAATTAGTTGAAATAGCACTAAAAAACCATATTCCAGTAGTTGAAGATATTGGTAGTGGAACTCTTGTTGATTTTTCAAAGTACGGGTTTACTTATGAACCAACAGTTCAAGAAAGCATAAAAAAAGGTGTAGATGTTATTACATTTAGCGGAGATAAGATGCTCGGAGGACCTCAAGCAGGTATTATAGTGGGCAAAAAGAAATATATAGATATGATGAAAAAAAACCAACTTACTAGAGCACTTAGGATTGATAAAATGACTCTTGCGGCGATTGAAGGCACACTTAAATATTACTTTGATGAAAATGAAGCTGTGGAAAACATTCCTACACTTTATATGATATTAAGCTCTAAGGAGTTTCATAAAAAAAGAGCGTTGAAGCTTAAAAGAAAACTTAATTCAAATTCAGAAAATTTTACATTTAAAGTTTGCGAAGATTTTTCTATGGTAGGTGGGGGTTCAATGCCAGAGGCACGGATAGCGACCTTTGTAATTAAAGTTAAAAGTAGTAATTTACCCTCAGAGGAAATTGAAAAGAGGCTTAGGCTAAATAAAGTTCCGATTATAGTACGCGTAAGTAATGATGAGGTCATACTCGATTTAAGGACTATTGCTGATAATGATTTTGAAGTAATATCAGAAGCTTTTAAAAAAATGGATCTAAATTGAAATTTTATTTGGGGTGGTGATAACTATGAAACATATTATAATTGGTACAGCGGGGCATATAGATCATGGTAAAACATCACTCGTAAAAGCACTTACAGGTAGAGAAACTGATACCTTAAAGGAAGAAAAAGACAGAGGAATATCAATAAATTTAGGATTTGCCTGTTTTGATCTCCCCTCCGGAAGAAGAGCAGGAATAATAGATGTTCCTGGTCATGAGAAATTTATTAAAAATATGCTGGCGGGTGTAAGTTCTATTGATATAGTTTTAATGGTAATTGCTGCTGATGAGGGTATTATGCCTCAGACAAAAGAGCATTTTGAAATACTTCAACTACTTGATGTAAAAAAAGGCATTATTGTGCTTACTAAAATCGACATGGTAGAAGAAGAATGGCTTTCAATGGTGAAAGAGGACGTTAGGGAGCAATTTAAAGGTAGTTTTCTAGAAAATGCACCAGTCCATTGCGTATCATCTAAAACTAGGCAAGGAATTGTAGAGCTTGCATGTGAGATAGATATGATGACCGAGGAGGTACGTGAAAAGGATATAACAGGGCATTTTAGGCTTCCCGTTGATAGAGTATTTTCGGCAAGTGGCTTTGGAACTATTGTAACTGGTACTGTTATTAGCGGTAGAATTGAAGAAGGACAAACAGTTATGATATACCCTTCAAAATTAGTGTCCAAAATAAGAGGGATTCAAGTGCATGATAATCCAGTTAAAATTGCAGAGGCAGGTCAAAGGTGTGCATTAAACCTTGCAAATGTTAAAACCAAAGATATCGAAAGAGGGGATGTTATTTCAATAGAAAACGTAATGGAGCCATCTCTTATGATAGATTGCAATCTTTATTATTTATTGAGTACTTCAAAACCTCTTGTAAATAGACAAAGGGTAAGATTATACCATGGAACAAGTGAAATTATTTGCAGAGTGGTAATACTTGACCTTGAGGAAATAAATCCGGGCGAGGGAGCATATGTACAGCTTAGGCTTGAAAAGCCCCTTACAGCTCAAAGAAATGATAGATTTGTAATTAGAAATTTTTCTCCAATGTATACAATTGGTGGAGGCTCAATAATAGAACCCTCAGCCTCAAAGGCTAAGAGATTTCATGAGGAATACATAGAAGAGCTTAAAATAAAAGAAAGTGGGCACTCTGAGGACATTATTGAAAAAACTGTGGAAAAACTAAGCTCAGAATTTCCAAGAATTTCTGAAATATTGAAATCATTAGGTAAGAATGAAGGAGATGTTGAGGGAAATCTTAATATTTTAGTTTTAAATCAAAAGATAATAAAGCTTAACGGTGGAGATTCTCCAGTTTATATTCATATAAACTATTTAAATAAAAAAGTAAATACTCTTTTAAAGCTTACTTCGGATTATCATAAAATTAACCCACTTAAGATTGGAATCTCAAAGGAAGAAATTAAAACAAAGGTATTTGGAAAAAATATAAAACAGAAGACCTATGATGATTTGCTATTTAAGCTTGAGCAACAAAAAATAATTAATCTTAAAAGCAAGTTTATAGGTGAATATGGTTATGAAATAGTAATTACAAAGCAGCAACAATCAGAAAGAGATAGAATAATAAAGGCATTTGAAGATGCACACTGTTCACCTCCAAAATATGAGGAATTACTCGAGGATTCAAAGGATAAAAAGATTTTTACTATGGTATTTGAGTTACTAATTGATGAAGAAATACTCTTTAAAATAAACTCAGAATGTTGCTTGTTAAGTGACTATTATAAAGAAGTAAAGCAGAAGGTTAAAAATTATATTGATGAAAATGGAAG
>DAVZGU010000251.1:0-4088 GCA_052274215.1 Clostridium sp.
TATTGAAGTGTTTATATAAATCATACATAATAGAAGATGAGAATAATATTTAAGATAATGGCAAAGGGGAATTAGGTTATGAGTAAAACACACAGTGGAACGATTTTAGTGATAGATTCAGGATGCGATTTATCTTTAGAGTATATTAAACAAGAAAACATAGTACCAATAGGAATAATATGTAATTTTAAAGGCCAAGCAATAGAGGATGATTTTGGGATAAAAATTATTCGTAAGGACTTTTATGATGCTTTAAGACAGGGAGAGATGCCTACTACATCACAAATAAATAGTCAAAGATATGTAGAGGTTTTTAGAAAGTATGTTAAGGAAGAAAAATCTATAATATATATTGCTTTGTCTTCTGCATTAACAGGAACTATAAACAGTGCAAATATAGCAATAGAGGCTATACTTGAAGAGTTCCCAGAGGCGGATATAAGTATAGTTGATAGTAAATGCGCGAGCCTTGGACAAGGGCTGTTAGTGCATTATGCTTATGAAATGTTAAAGAAAGGAAATTCAAAACAAGAGATAGTTACCTGGCTTGAGGAAAATAAACTTAAGATTAACCACTGGTTTACAGTTAATGATTTAAACCATTTAAAAAGAGGTGGAAGAATTTCAAGTTCCGCTGCAGCAGTTGGCACCTTGTTAAATATAAAACCAGTTTTGTTTGTGGACAATGAAGGACGACTTACTCCTTTTTCTAAGTGTAGAGGTAGAAAAAAGGCAATAAATACCTTAGTTGAAAAATTCAAGGAAAGAACAGACCCAAATAAAGAGCAAGTTATTGCTATAAGTCATGGAGATTGTATTGAAGATGCATTAGCTTTAGAGGCTTTGGTTAGAGAGCATGGAAATGTTAAAGACGTTATTTTAAACTATGTAGGTACAGCAATAGGGTCACATACAGGACCAGAAATATTAGGATTATATTTTATGGGTGATGAAAGATAAGGGGTAAGGTGTATTATGAGAAATGGAATTGCAATTATTATATAATATCATAAATTAAAAAATTACTTTATAAAGTAAAAGAAAGATATCATAGGATATCTTTATTTTACTGGTAAAGACTATTCTGTTTCATTTCCTAATTTCTTAGATTCTTTAGAAACGCCTATTTCGTTGGCAGTTTCCATTCTCATTTTGTCTAATTCTTTTTTCGTTTTTGGATTAGCTTTTTTATTATCTTTACTATTTTTGTTGTTTTTATGTGACATTTAAAGACCCTCCTTATATTACTTAGAGCACAAATAATTATTAATTATTTTGCTCCTTTATAATAAATATTTCAATATTAATATAACCAAGTTCATGAAATGTATGTGATATAATTAGTATTATTAAAAAAATTTACATAGGAGGAAATAATTATATGAATAAAAAGATAGGATTTATAGGCTGTGGTAATATGGCAAAGGCTATGATAAGTGGAATAGTAAAATCGAATTTAGTTTCGAGCGAACAAGTAATAGTAAGTAATCCATCAGATAAGAGTTTAAATAAGGTAAAAGAACAATATAATATTTTAGTAACTAATGATAATAAGGAAGTTGCTAGATTTTCTGATATATTAATTTTAGCTGTAAAACCTTATAAATATTCTGAAGTTATTGATGAAATAAAACCATATTTAAAGAAGACGGTGGTTATAGTAACTATAGCTGCAGGGTTAACTTTAGAATATATGAGTAACACACTCGGAGGAGCTGCAAAGGTTGTAAGAACTATGCCAAATACTCCAGCGCTTGTTGGCGCGGGTATGAGTGCACTTTGTGCTAATAAAAATATAACTAAAGAAGAATTGCAAGACATAGTAAATATTTTTGAAAGTTTTGGTAAGATAGAGATATTAGAGGAAAAGCTTATTGATGTAGTTCCAGCGGTAAGCGGCTCATCTCCTGCTTATGTTTATATGTTTATTGAAGCTTTAGGTGATGGCGCGGTGCTTCAAGGAATGCCAAGAGAAAAGGCTTATAAAATGGCAGCGCAAGCGGTGCTAGGAGCAGCTAAAATGGTGCTTGAAACAGGAGAACACCCAGGAAAACTTAAAGACGATGTATGCTCACCAGGGGGAACTACTATAGAGGCAGTATACACCTTGGAAAAGAATAATTTTAGGGGATCAGTAATTTCAGCTATGGAGAGTTGTACAGAAAAGGCAATTAAAATGGGTAAAAAATAAGATTTTCAAAAAATAGAGACAGTTATATATGAATCTCAATAGAATGAAACTGTTTGGTGACTAGGTACAGGATTAGGGTATAAAATATGCTCTAATCCTGTACCTTTTTTATTGTGCAACAGAGAATTACTCCTGAGAATATTTGTAATAAAATTACATGAAAGACATATATATTTATTAAGGGTTTGAAATATATAAAAACTATTGACCTTCGAACATATGTTCGATATAATGTAAATATAGCATATTAAGAAAAAACACCTGTAAATTACATCTAAACTGCATCTCTAAAGCACCACTTTAGTAGATAATTTAAAAGCTACTTTAGTAGATAATTTAACTGGAGGGAAAACAAATGGAAACAGAGAGTTTATTGGTTAAGATTAATTATTCGCAAGAGGGTAATGACAGTTTAGCAATAACTTATACTACTAATATAAATAAGGATAATCATTCTTCTAAGTATTTAATTTGTGGATGAATGTATAATAGAAATGGCGGAACTATAATGTTTAAGGCTAAAAATATAGAAGAAGCTTCAGAAATAGCTAATAATAATCTAGTGGCCAAAGCAGGAGTTAATAAATATGAGTATTTTAAACTATCAACATCTGAAATAGGGTTAACATAATTGCGCATTAATACCACTATGTATTTTGACTTTTCAATGAATACATTGGCACAATTCACAAAAGTTTTCCCGAAACGGTTGAATACTTGGAATTATGAACTATAATTAAAGATGAAATCATCAATATAGAATATACTTACAACTAAATTGTGGTTGTAATTGATGGTTTGAATAATTTCAATTGGGAGGAAATATAATGAATAAACTATCGCGAAATGATATTTGTTGGTGTGGCAGTGGTAAGAAATATAAAAAATGTCACATGGATCAGGATATATTTATAGGCAATATAGAGGAAAAAGTAGGTTATAAAATACCTAGAGATATAATGAAAACAGAGGAACAAATAGATGGTATAAGGAAAAGTTGTAAGCTAACTCATGATATACTCGATATCGTTGGGGAGAGAATAAAAGTTGGAGTAACCACAAATGAAATTAATACTTGGGTACATGAATATACTGTGCAGCATAATGCATATCCAGCACCACTCGGCTACGGTGACTTTCCTAAGAGTGTATGTACATCAATAAATGATGTAATATGTCATGGTATACCAGATGATACAGTTCTAAAAGATGGTGATATAATTAATGTAGATGTGTCTTGCATATTAGACGGATATTATGGTGATGCTAGTAGAATGTATACAATTGGAGAAATGTCTAAGGAAGCGTTAGATTTGGTGCGTGTATCGAAAGAGTGTTTAGAAAGGGGTATAGAGCAGGTTAAACCCTTCAATACCCTTGGAGATATAGGGTGTGCTATTCAAGAGCATGCAGAAGGTTTTGGATATTCAGTAGTATACGATTATGGTGGTCATGGCGTTGGATTGGAATTTCATGAAGAACCATTTGTACCTCATATAGGCAAAAAAGGAGAGGGGTCAATATTACTACCTAATATGATCTTTACTATTGAGCCTATGATTAATATTGGTAGTCCTGAAACAGATGTACTTGAAGATGATTGGACAGCGGTTACAGTAGATGGTTCATTGTCATCTCAGTGGGAACATACAATACTTGTTACTAAAACTGGATATGAGATACTAACATAAGAATACATTATATATAAAAATACCCCCAGAAATGGGGGTATTTTTTATTTAATTAAAAAGAAAATTAGTAATTCTTAGCTAAGTAATAAATTGATAGTGATATATACTTTTTTATTTATGTACCAATAGTATTGTAAATGTCGTTTTAGTAGGGATATTTGATGCTTCACAATAAAAAAGGTAAATTTTATATTATTTTGATATAA
>DAVZGU010000252.1:0-4080 GCA_052274215.1 Clostridium sp.
TAATTTATATTACTAATATTTCATTTTAGAATAAATTCTTGTATGTTTTAACAACATTTATGCTTTCGCTTAATATAATAAAATATATTCATTTATTAAATCAGTATTTAAGGAGTCTTAAAATGAAAATTGGAATTGATGCTAGAGCTGCAAAATGGTATAGAGGAACTGGTATAGGAACTTATTCTTACCAGCTAATTAATTCTTTAAATAAAATAGACAATTTTAATGATTATTCGCTTTTTGTACCAGACGACTGTAAGCTTGCCATACCCTTTAAAGAAAATTTTCATATAAAAAGCATTAAGCAAGATAGTCAAAATAACTTTTGGAATGAGGTGAATATTCCTAACAAATTAATAGATAGCTCTTTGGACATATACCACGTCCCCCAAAATGGCATTGGGCTGCCGTCAAAGAAAACCTGTCCCTTCGTTATTACGCTGCATGATGTTATTCCGTATAAAATGCCGGATACAGTTGGTGAACAATATTTAAAAATTTTCAATGAAAAATTGCCCAATATCGTTCCCTTATGTGATGGAATAATTACCGTGTCCGAATACTCAAAGGAAGATATTATTAAAGCTTTTAACTATCCACGCGATAAAATATATGTCACTTATTTAGCTAGTGAAGATATTTATAGACCTTATGACAAAGCTCTTAGTAAATCCATAATCGAAAAAAATTACTCTATTACAGGAGACTATATTCTTTATGTCGGAGGATTTAGCCCCAGAAAAAACATTCTCGGATTACTAAATTCCTTTAGTCTGCTTTTACCAAAATTAAAAAAAGATATTAAATTAGTCATTGCAGGTAGCAAAGGTAAATCATATGATATCTATAAAAAAAGAGCACAAGATTTACACATTGATGATAAAGTAATTTTCCCAGGTTTTATATCTATGGCCTATATTCCCTTCATGTATAATGCTTGTGAGCTGTTTGTATATCCTTCATTTTATGAAGGTTTTGGACTACCACCAATTGAAGCAATGGCTTGTGGAGTTCCTGTAATCGCCTCAAGCGCTACTTCTATCCCGGAAATAGTTAAAGATTCAACTTTACTTGTAAATCCATATGATGTTAATTCCTTAAGTGAAAAAATGTATAATGCTCTCCTTGATAATGACTTAAGACAATCTCTCATAACTAAAGGATTAAAAAGAGCCTCTGACCTAACTTGGGAACATACGGCTGCAACTACCTTAAGTGCTTATCAAAATATATTGGGAATGCTTAAATAAATGGTTTTATTATTAAATTATCAAAACAAAAGCCCCACATAGTGTATTTACAACTATGTAGGGCTTTTAAACTAACAATTATAATAATTCCTAAAGGCCTCTAAAAACTCTTCTCTGTCTTCTCTGCCTTCCACTTTCTTCTTTAATCTGCCTAAAAACACCTCTTCACTCCACTGTTTTTTCCTTGTATAATAATCTCTAGATATACTGTAAAAGTCCTCTGGAAAGCTAAGCATGCCATACAATACCTTTAATTCCCGATTATCCAATGGGCATACCTGCGTATATTCACTTAAAATAGTATTGGCCTTTTCTATATCATAGGCGGAATTTTTAATGGCTTTATTTGTAAAGTTACAAATATCATGCACCTTTAAGTCTATAACTGCATAATCAAAATCTAAGAAATATACATCTTCCTTATTAATCAATATATTATGGTGAGCTAAATCATGATGGCAAAATACAATTTTCTCTTTTTCCTTGCATAAATTGTAATACTCTGACCCGTTTAGAATGTCTATGCTTTGCATTATATTTTCCTCATAATATTCCTCATATTCTAGAAATATATAATCAAATTCATTTTTATTTTCATTTCGAGTTGCTATACTTTTAAAAAACATAAGATCATTTAACTTTTTTTTAAAATTTTCTATTATTCTACCACATAAGTATCGTTGCTCATTTTTTGCGAGTAACCTTTCAAATGGTTCTTCATATACAAGCCCTTCAGATGCCTTATGAAGCTCGGCTATTGCTCTAGACGCAAGCATTACATCCACTGGGTTACTATACTCACACTCTCTCCCTTCTACTAAATTCATAATACAATATATATCATTTTTCCAAGGGACATATATGAGTTTGGATTTTGTCTTTTCGAATTCAATGATCCTATTAAAATTATTATTTCTAATATACTCAATCCCAAAATTAATGAATTCAAGTTGGGAAATGCTATAGTTCACTTTTTTTAAAACCTTATCGCCTTTATCAGTATTAAGTATAAATACTTTTCTTACTGGAATAACATCATCAACCACTAGATCGAATTCGCTAAATAAATCTACATCTAAATCATATTTACTTAAATAAGCCTTATCTTTAAATCTAACGTCTAACATGTTTTCACCTCTTTTATCATTGCATTAATAACTTAAATTAATGAATCTCCATCTTGAATTAAAGCTTTTATAAGTTTCTCAGAAAACCTTTCTTCATTCCACTTCTTTTTACCTGCTCTATGCTTATTACAACATCTCATGAATTCATGAGGGTAAGAAATTAAAGCTATTAGAAATTTTGAACTGCTTGTGTCTAGCCCTTCAATGTAGCAGAACTCTTGAGCGAGGTTATGAAAATCAAGTTTCACTCCTTTTCTTTTTAATTTACTAAGCAAAAGGAAACAATCCATTTCCACCATATTGTAACTACAGTCTTTAAAACTAACCACTTCAATAAAATTATTTTTGCTAAGGTTTTGAAAATCTGTATTTCCTAAGCATATTTCGCAACGCCTCATGCTTCTTGTTATAATCCCTAAATAATCTGATTGGTATACTTCTCTTATACACCGCTGCCCTCTATCTATAACTTCATTCCCATATTTAGCAATTAATTGTTCAAAGGAATTTTTAGATCCATATCTTTTAATATTATTTATGTCTCCGTCCAACTTTTTAATAGAAATTTTATAATCCTCTATGATTTTCCCTGTATTGTTATTTAACTTATTCCTTAGGTACCCATTAAATCCCAAAGATTTTTCATGCAAAGCATAAATAGCACGAAATTGTTCTATTATTGCTCCTTCAGTTACGTCTATGTTCTTAGATTCAATTTCACCTACATTTTTAATACCTTTAAACATCATATAATCTGAAAATTCATTATAGATGCTTATTGCCATTAGCACCACCTCAATTCAAATCTATTAGTCAATTGTTATATAATAACCAAGTACTATCTGGTCTTTTTATAATTTTTGTCCATTTTCTTTAATATCTCTCTTTGCTGCAATTCAAGCTCACTAATTTTCTTTTTCCTTTTTCTTATTTTTTTCAGTTTTTTAACTTCCTCTTCCATGTTCTCAAGCCTTATATCATATTCTTCTACAGTGGATTCCTGCGGATCAATTATGTCAATTTCAAGCTCATCAATGCACCCATCCTTTTTATTTTTCCCCACAATACTACCTCCCATATTTTATTTTTATGAATTTCTCAATAAAAATTTGCTTATCCACTCTATCCTCACGCATTTTTTCGAGTTTCCTTAAGAAAAACTCCTCTCCCCAGTCCTTTTTTTCCCAATAATATTGAATTCCTATTTGCCAATATTCCTGGGGAAATTCCATAAATGCTGCCATTACTTCTATATCACCTTTATATATCGAAAATGCATCATCATACGCTTCCATTATAAAAAGCGCATTTTCAGGACTCCATTTGCCATTCTTCATTCTTCGTATTAGAAGGCTACTTAAATCATGTAAATGAGTGTCTAGAATGCAATAATCAAAATCAATAACATTCACGCCACCACTTTTATCTAATAATACATTATGATGAGCATAGTCATGATGGCAGAATCCCCTATGTTTAATTTCTTCTTTCATCTTACTTACATATCCACTTTTATATAAATTTTCTATTGATCTATTACTCCGTGTGAGCTCTTCCCCCATTATTCTTAAATAATCGCTATCGAATTCTGTAATGCATTCTTTTTCACCTATTCTTCTTTTAAAATCCAATATTTCTCTTTCTCTAGTTTTAAAAGTTTCTATCCATTTAAGCCATCCTATTCTAGGCGACATGTCCGG